>CAINTF010000246.1 GCA_903853285.1 uncultured Acidimicrobium sp.
CGACTTATGCGACCTGGTGGATTCGCCAGTCAATGACTCGAGCAATGGCAGACCAAGGTCGCAACATTCGGATTCCAGGTCACATGATGGAAATCGTGAATCGCGTGCATCGCGCAGAGCGCGAACTCGCTGCAGAACTCGAGCGTGACCCAACGCCAGACGAAGTGGCCGTGCGCACGCAGATGACTGTTGAAAAGTTGTTGGATGTAATGCAGCTTGCGTTGTCAACAACGAGCCTCGACGCCCCTGTTGGAAGTGACTCTGACGACCTCACTGTTGGCGACACAATTGCGAGTGGCGATGCGACCAATGATCCAAGCGAGTCGACCGAGAGGCGCCAACTTGGAGAGGCAGTGGAGCGAACCCTAAGCGATTTGCCAGAACGCGACCAAGACATTGTTTCTATGCGCTTTGGGATCGGCAAATATGCAGGTCAGCCGCACACGCTCGAAGATGTTGCAAAGAAGATGAATGTGACGCGAGAGCGAGTGCGCCAAATAGAGCAAAAGACTTTGGCTAGATTGCGCCATCCGCACAACAGCGCCAACCTGCGCGCTTTTCTCGACGACAACTAGTCTGTAGGGATGAGTTCGGTTTCACCAACTGGCGTGGCTCGCAGCCGAGCCACTGATGTCAAGGTTGTGACAGTAAACGCAGAGGGACGGTCTGGCTCAAAGCCAGATTTCGTGGTTACTGAAGAGCCGATGGAGATCAGAGCTGGAGCACCGGGCCAGGAGCCAGAATCAGTTTCGGTCACGATGCGCACGCCCGGCCACGACTTTGAACTTGCTGTCGGCTTCTTATTTACCGAGGGCATGATTGCTGCACCGAGCGATGTCGCGACAGTGAAATATTGCGAGCTCAACGGCGAAGAAGAGCAAAAGTACAACATCGTTACTGTTGGGCTCACACGTGCATTTGATATGGCGCTGGCGCGACGAGCAATGGTGACGTCGTCTAGTTGCGGTATTTGTGGCACTGAATCACTCGATCAATTGTTGACGTGTACGACTCCCGTTGAGCGCGAGTCTGGGCCCACGTTGACGACCTCGGTGTTGATCGGATTACCAGACGCCGTGCGCAAAGTTCAACCAACGTTTGATCGAACCGGCGGCTTGCATGCGGCGGCTTTATTTGATGCCAAGGGAAAAATGAAAGTAGTGAGAGAAGACATCGGTCGACATAACGCTGTAGACAAAGTGATCGGCCACTGCGTGCTTGATAAGTCGGTACCACTGACCCAATACGGCTTGTTTTGCAGCGGACGATTGTCGTTTGAGATTATTCAGAAAGCAGCGATGGCGCGCATTGCACTGATAACAGCAGTTGGCGCGCCTTCAAGTCTTGCAGTGCAAACTGCAGATGCATTCGGCATCACGCTGATCGGATTTTTGCGCGATGGCAAAGCAAATATATACACGCATGATCACCGCGTGCAGATGTAGGTCTACGAAAAAGTTGCTTGAGCGCTTGCTGTTTGGCGCAAAACATCCTCGTTGAGAGTAATGCCGAGACCAGGATCATCCGACAGGTGAATCCAGCCTTCACCGTCAGCTTCGATGGTGTTGGTGAGCATGTAGTCGCGTCGTTGGGTCGTCCACTCTGGCGGGTCAAATGGAAATTCGATAAATGGTGCACCGACAGTGCCTGCTGTGACATGCAGATTGCCCATTACGCCAATTCCGGTGCCCCATGTGTGAGGTGTGAAAATCTTGCCTGCTGCTGCAACTTCATGAGCAAATTTGGCTAGGCCAGTGATGCCTTGTGTGCACACAACATCTGGTTGAAACACATCGAAGCAACCGCGTTGCAGTAGCTCGCGGAATTCGTATGGTTCGCGAGTGAGTTCGCCACCGGCAATGCGGATCTTGACGCGATTGTGAAGTTCGGTCATTCCGTTGTAGTCGCCACGGTGCAACGGCTCTTCCATCCAGTAGACGCCATTGTCTTCAAGTACTTTCGCAACATCTGTCGCATGATCAACTGTCCAGGGTGCGGCGATATCCCATGGCATACGCCATCCTTGGTTGCAATCGACCATCAACTCCAATGATGATCCCAGATCATCCCGAATGGCTTTGACCACTGCGAGATCGTCATCCAACTTCGGTCTGCCAAAGCGAACCTTGAGGGCAGGGAAACCAAGATCGCGGGCTTGGCGCGCAACGGTGACCATGTCAGCGATCGGGCGGTGCACACCCGACGATGCATAAGCACGAATCTTGTTGCTAAATCCGCCAAGCATCTTCCAGACAGGCTCTCCATTGATTTTGCCAATCAAGTCCCAGAGTGCGAGATCGAGCGGCCAAGGTCGGCCAGCATGAAACTCGATATTCGAAAGCACTGCAGCATGGCGATCGATATTGGTTGGGTCTTGACCGATGAAATACTTTTGATAGTCGGAAAACCCATACATCGAATCGCCAGAGCCGATGCCGCATCTGCCTGCATCATCAAATACCCGCACGATTGTGGCAGGGAAGTGCGTGCGCGGCACCGTGTCCCATGATGCGGGAAATGGTGGGTCTAACGGCAGACGATGGTGCGTGATCTCAATGCGTGTAATCGTGCTCATTTACCAGGTCATCCTTTGATACTTTTTTGGCCAACAATCAAAATGCTTTGCCCGAATGGGGGAGTAATCCATGATTCAAATTTGCTGACAGCAGGAATGACAATTTTATCCCAAATCTTTAGCATCAAACTCTCCCTCGGCGTGATCTTGAGAATGCGCATGCCGAGAAGCCAGGCGAACCAACCCACCGAATTCACATATTTTATTTTTACAATGTCAAAGCCATTATCTTCGAGAAGTGCCCGTGCCGTTCTTTTTGTGTAGCGCCGGTGGTGTC
>CAINTF010000247.1 GCA_903853285.1 uncultured Acidimicrobium sp.
AGACCCCGCCACCGAAGGCTTCACGTTGATTGGCGATGTTCCGACCGTTGCCTCATTCACTACGACCGTTGGTGCAGACCCTGCAGCGGGTGCAACAGCAGTCATTGGCTTGTGCGAACCACGCACGAGTAGTAAAAACAAGATCCGCTATTACCGCGGAGAAATTCGTGCTGTCAACAACTCAAGTGGTGCTAACCGAACCATCAATGCAACCACGATCGAGAGTTATTTGCGCGGCGTCGTACCTCGCGAGTCTCCCGCCGATTGGGGCACTGCTGCAGGCGGGCTCGGCATGCACGCACTTCGTGCGCAAGCAGTTGCAGCGCGCTCATATTCGGCAACCGAAAACCGATACGCAGGATTAGCTCGCACATGCGACTCTCAGGATTGCCAGGTGTATGGCGGCAGCGCGTTGCGCGAGTCGGTCAACGGCGCAATTGTTGCTCTCGAGAGCCCACTTACCGACCAAGCAATTGCCGAGACTGCTGGCGTCATAATCGTGCAACCAAACGGCAAGCCTGCGCGCACAGAATTCACGTCAAGTAATGGTGGACGCACTGCAGGTGGCACCTTCCCCGCCCAAGTGGACCCGGGCGATCTTGCAAGCGAGCCAGTCAACAATTTATTGGTCTGGACGCGCATCATTTCGGCCGCACAGTTAACTGCGAAGTACCCGCAAATCGGAACGCTGACTTCTGTTGTCACCACACACGATGGTCTCGGCGGAGACTGGAATGGTTACGCAACATCGGTTGCCATCAACGGCACAGCATCCACTGTGACAATCAAGGGTTACGACTTTAAGTCCGCATTCGACTTACCCGCCCCTTGGTACGAAACTTCATCCGTCTATGGCGCAGCATTCGATGCCGCTCCTGTCGGCGCAATGTTGTTCATTGGTGACTCAGTTGGTGAAAGTATCGCCAGCACGTTTGCATCGGTCGTTACGCCCGCGTATCCAACAATGAATTATCAGGCTCTCACCAACCGATGCCTCGTTGGCCCGAGTTGTGTGGCAGCCGCAGCTGGGTCACCAGATGCTCCCGCAATCATCAATGCACTCACGCCGGAGCAATACCCAAGCGTGGCAATTATTCAATTGGGATATAACGACGACCCAAATACGTTTCAGTCCGATGTTGACCAAGTAGTCAATGCACTCAGCGCTCGTGGCGTACAACGAATTGTGTTTATTAATCTTTCAACCCGTCGCACTTCCCGAAACTACGCGCTCTCTAACGCAGTTCTAGCCAACGCCGCAACGAGTTACCCAAATGTTTCAGTACTTGACTGGAATACGGCTTCTTCTGCGCCATCTCAAAATCGCTGGTTCCTCGATGACGTTCATTTAACCGGCACCGGCCGAAGCGAATTTACGTTATTCATCCGTAACCAACTGGATGCATTGCGTGCTCAGAACATCATTACCAATGGCGTCGCGACTGTATTGCCGCTTGGCGTGCCAATGGCCAAGGGTGACCGAGGAGACAACGTCAAGGCTCTGCAAACTGCTCTTAACGCGTACTTCAAACTGCCAAAGAAGAAGCGCATTGTCGTCGACGGTGTGTTGGGCAAAGGCACAGTCGCACTTGTAACCACACTTGAGACCAACTCCGCTCTGCCGGTCGACGGCATTGCAGACGAAGCAGTGCTTGCTGTATTGGGTATCGACCCTGCAACAATCATTCTTTCTCAGGGCACGAAGCACGCAACAGTTGCGACAGCACAAACCGCACTTGCACGCGTGCTCAAGATCAAGATCCGCGCCGACGGAATGTATGGATCTGGTACTACCCGCCTAGTTAAGCGCTTTCAGAAGAGCGTAGGCATAAAACAAACAGGCACAATCAATCGCCTGACTTGGCAGGCGCTACTTAGCGCTTCAATGCAGAAGTAAAACGCTCTTCCCACGCAGCGTCGCTCACCATTGTGGGATACGCAGCGCGATATTCACGCTTCAAGCGCTTATACGAAGTTGCAATCGCAAAAATTGACTTCACTACTTCGCGCAATAATTTAAAAAATCTCTTCGTGTCGCGCTCAACCGTATATCCGTCGGCGATGCGATCATGACGATACAAAATCCGATTGCGAAGAGTCGCTACACCAACTGCGCGAGCATCGATTGGGCCAACGCCATACTTCTTGAGACGCAGCGGCTTGGGAATGATGTATCCGCCTACCAATACGATCGCGAACAAAAACCCAAACGCGCGCAATGCCTTATGGCGAGGTTGGCGTGGCTTGATCGCCGCGAGTTCTGCCGAGAGTGGCGCTGGCTTTTCTTCAGCGCATACACGTAATTCATCGTGTAATGCCGCGTGATCAATCTTCATCCACTCAGTCGGACCAGCCAAGTATGCGTTGAGTCCACGCAGCATGTATTCGGTAGATGCATAACGCATGGAGAAGAGGTTGCGGAAACCAAATGAAGAGAATCGATACGCCAGGTTCCACCACGTGTGCTTATCAAACACCAATGTGTCGACAAGCGCCAAGTTGCGTGATTCGTAAAACAGCGAAGATGGATTATTTTTCAATCCAAAGTCGGCGTGCCACACGATGACACCGTTAAGAGTGATCGAGTGCTTGCCCGTGTGCATCAGCCCAAAAGCGACATCATCTCCCCGCACAAACACGGGCAATGGATTTTCATTTGTGATGTTGATTGGAAATGCGGTGTACCACCACGCTGTGTAGTCAAACGGAACTTCGGGAGCATCCTGCACGGCAACCGATCGCTCACGCATATCGTCTTCACGACCGAGCGCCTGCAAAGGGTAAATGGAACGCCACGAATACTGCGACCCAGCCTCAAACTGCAGCCACGGACGCTCCTCAGAGAGCATTGCCCCATGCACGCAGAGTCGTGCATCTTTTGCGTACGCAAACAACGACATCGTGCGCACAATCGCTTCTGGCTCGAGCGTGATGTCGTCATCCATGAACAACACGTGAGTCGCCCAACCCAATTTACGAAGCTCGATCAGTCCTCGCGCAAAGCCGCCGGCGCCACCCAAGTTGCCATTTGGAATTACTGTTAGCGGCGCGTCTGCGGCAGCATCGAACGTCACGTTTTGTGCGTTATCGACGACAAGCACCTTCACTTTGCCGTTGAGTGCAGCGTTATTGCGAACTAGGTCGAGCACATTGTGCACGGTCTTGCGCACATACTCCTGGCGATTAAAGGTTGTGATCGATAACGACATGCGCACTTCATGCCGTGGGGCATCTTGCGTGACCCACTCGCCGCCTGTCATGCAGACCTCGCCGCCAATTGCACACACTCGCACAAAATATGTGCCGTCAGTAGACGTTTGAAGGTCTGGAACATTGAGCATGACGCTCGTTGGTGAACCTTCACCGCGTGGCAATTGTGCAGTTGCTACA
>CAINTF010000248.1 GCA_903853285.1 uncultured Acidimicrobium sp.
CCCCCCACGGCTCTGAACACTCTTTCCCTACACGACGCTCTTCCGATCTAACCTTGGGCAAGAAGTACTTGGTAGCAGGCAAAACATTCACATGCGTCTTATCGGGAGGGAAATTGATTTTGAGTAAAGGAGTGGTAGTTGTCGCAGTGCCGACAAGTACAACTACGACTGCGCCGACTAGTACGACCGCGACCTTGCCGATTAGCGCGACTACAGCTACTGCTGCGTTGGTGATAGCGAATTTGCTTGTTGGCGCGACTGATCCGGCAACTGGTGGAACAATTATTTCTGATGCTGGGGTGGGTAAAACAATTTCGGTTGGGCAAACTACAGGCCGTTTTGTCGTCGTCGCACCACTGTCATGTGAGTACAAATCGACGTGGAGTGCAAAAATTAAGAACGGTTATTCATGCGGAGGCAAGTCGGACTGGGACGTGCCAACGCTCTCGATGTATTTTAATAATATTTTTCCCGTTGTGGATCCACCGGTGGGCTCGTGGTGGACGAAAGAAAATGGAACGGAGACCGATGTTAAGGGCGTGTACGGCGGAATAATGATCAGTAATGCCTCGGGATATGGCGTAAAGGGAACATGTACAGATCGGTATTCCTGCTCGGGTAGTGCGGCAAAGTACAATGTGCTGCAAGTGCGTCCAGTGCGTGCGTTCACTCCGTAATAGGCGAATTGTTTTACTACGGTTGAGTGTTACTCGAGTTCGAGTAAACCGCCGCCACCAAGTGTTCCGGCAGCGCGATATTCATCAATCTTGGCGCGCGTGTCTTGAATGTCGAGGTTGCGCATAGTGAGTTGGCCAATGCGATCGAGCGGACCAAACGCTGCGTCTTCCACACGTTCCATGCTGAGGCGCTCTGGTGCATATGTGAGGTGCGGACCAGATGTGTTGAGGATTGAATAGTCATCACCGCGACGCAACTGAATCGTGACTTCGCCAGTAATGAGTGAGCCGACCCAATTCATGAGTGGCTCGCGCAACATCAACGACTGTGGATCGAACCAACGACCTTCGTACAACAAGCGGCCCAAGCGGCGGCCCATCTGGCGGTAATTTTCGATGGTGTTTTCATTGTGAATGGCCGTGACGAGACGCTCGTAAGCGATGTGCAAGAGTGCGAGACCTGGAGCCTCATAAATACCACGGCTCTTTGCTTCAATAATTCGATTCTCGATCTGGTCGCTCATGCCAAGGCCATGCCGTCCACCAATAATGTTTGCTTCGTTAACGAGATCGGTCTGTGAATCAAACTCTTTCCCATTGAGCGCAATCGGCCAGCCTTCTTTGAAACGCACAACAACGTCTTCGGTTTTGATCGTTACTTTTTCGTCGTAATGTGCAACACCCATGATTGGCGCAACGATGTGCATGCTGGTTGACAACTCTTCAAGAGTTTTCGCTTCATGTGTTGCGCCCCAAATATTTGCATCGGTGGAGTACGCCTTTTCGGCCGAGTCGCGGTAATGCAATTTCTTTGCTGTTAAGAACGCGCTCATCTCGGAGCGGCCACCCATCTCGCGCACAAAGTCTGCATCGAGCCAAGGCTTGTAGATCCGCAGGTTTGGGTTAGCAAGTAACCCATAGCGATAGAAGCGCTCGATGTCGTTGCCTTTGTAAGTACTGCCATCGCCCCAAATATCAACGTTGTCTTCTTTCATCGCACGCACGAGCAGCGTGCCGGTTACTGCGCGACCAAGCGGGGTGGTGTTGAAATATGTTTTGCCAGCAGTGGTGATGTGGAAAGCACCGCATTGCAGTGCAACGAGACCTTCGTGTACGAGTTCGGTGCGGCAGTCAATGAGGCGAGCACCTTCCGCGCCATATTGTTTTGCGCGATTAGGAACTCCGTTTAAGTCGGGTTCGTCAGGTTGACCAAGATTGGCGGTGTATGCGTAAGGTAATGCACCCTTTTCACGCATCCATGCAACTGCTGCAGAGGTGTCAAGGCCGCCAGAAAAAGCGATACCAACTCGCTCGCCAACGGGAAGGCTGGAGAGAACTTTGGCGTTTGAGGCTGATGCATTGGACTCGGGCATACAACTACGGTACTTACTTTGACGGGTCGAGAGCGACTACTTTACGCGACCTGCAAATGTGGCAATGGCTATCAGTGCCGACGAAATTGCAATGGC
>CAINTF010000249.1 GCA_903853285.1 uncultured Acidimicrobium sp.
AAACTGCTGCAGGCTTGTTACGACGCTGGCGACATCGAGTCCGACGTATATCAAGGCCAATACTGCGTTGCATGCGAGGCCTACTTTCTCGAAGACGAATTAGAAAATGGCAACTGCCCTATTCACCACACCAAAACGACATACGTCGAAGAAGAAAATTACTTCTTTCGCTTGTCGCGTTTCGAAGATCGTTTGCTCAAGTGGTACGCCGATCATCCGCAAGCCATCACACCTGGCTTCCGCATGAACGAAGTAATCGGTTTCATCAAAGGTGGACTCAACGATTTTTCGATCAGTCGCAAAACACTCACTTGGGGTATTCCACTTCCATGGGACAAATCGCATGTGGCTTACGTGTGGTTTGATGCCCTCGCCAACTACATCACGGCACTTGGTTACGGCACAGACGAAAAAGCTTTTGCCGAAAGATGGCCTGTCGATTATCACTTCATCGGCAAAGACATCATTCGCTTTCATTGTGTGTATTGGCCAGCAATGTTGATGTCTGCAGGCATTGAGCTACCTAAAGGTTGGGCCGTTGGCGGTTGGCTACTTGTTGGTGGCGAGAAGATGAGCAAGACAACTGGAAACGTTGTAAACCCACTCGACCTAATTGACGACATCGGTGTAGACGGCTTTCGCTATTACGTTCTTGCAGACACCGCATATGGCAACGACGGAGACTTCACCTACGAAGGTCTGATCAGTCGCTACAACTCTGACCTTGCTAACAACCTCGGCAACTTGGCTGCCCGAATTGCCACAGTTGTTGAAAAGAAGTGTGGCGGTCTTGGACCAAAGCCAACGCTCGATAGCCCGCTCGCACAAGTTGCAGCAACTGCAGTGAGCGAAACCAAAGACGCATGGGCACAAGTGCAGCCAAGCAAGGCACTTGAGGCGACTTGGAACTTGATTCGCGCAACAAACTCACATCTCGAAAACAATGAGCCGTGGAAAATGGAAGTGGGCGAAGCTGTTGACCGCGTAATGGGAGATGCTCTTGAGGCACTTCGCATTGTCACGATCTTGGCCAACCCTGCTTTGCCAACAAGCACTCAAGAAATCTGGAGTCGCATTGGTCTCAAGGGATCGATCACCGATTTGCGTATCGATGCCGACACCAAGTGGGGTCAGTACCCCGGCGGCGTCACAGTTGTGAAGGGCGATCCGCTCTTCCCACGCAAAACTGCATGACAAGTCAGACCATGCAACCATTTGAGTGGGTCGACACACATTGTCATGTGTACGAAGAATCAATTCCCGGTGGTGCCGACGGAGCATTGCAAGCTGCTCGCGATGCTGGCGTAACAACGATGATCGTTATCGGCACCGATGCCACTACTACGCAACAAGCAATAGCGATCGCAGCACTTCATAACGACGTATTCGCCACGGTTGGCCTACACCCGCACGATGCCAAACTCGGTCTCGACACCGTGCTGCCATTTGTTGATGCACCAAAAGTTGTTGGTATCGGAGAATGCGGTCTTGACTTTTACTACGACCATTCGGATCGCGATGTTCAACGCGATGTATTTGCAGCGCAAATCGAGTTAGCCAATAAACACAACTTGCCACTCGTGATTCACACTCGTGAAGCATGGACAGACACGTTTGATGTACTCGACAGCGTTGGCGTACCCGAGCGCACGATCTTTCATTGTTTTACTGGCGGCGAAAACGAAGCTCGCGAGTGTGTGAAACGCGGCGCGTACTTGTCATTTTCTGGAATT
The DNA here is from genome assembly GCA_903853285.1 of uncultured Acidimicrobium sp. Lineage (GTDB taxonomy): Bacteria > Actinomycetota > Acidimicrobiia > Acidimicrobiales > Ilumatobacteraceae > UBA3006. The sequence continues at coordinate 1,734 of CAINTF010000249.1, forward strand.
GTCACGTTTAAAACCGCAGACGATGTTCGCGAAGCTGCGCTGTGGTGTCCGCCAGAAAATATGTTGCTCGAAACCGACGCTCCATTTCTTGCACCGGTCCCACATCGTGGCAGACCAAATCAACCATCGCTCGTGCCAACCGTAGGCACCTTCATCGCCGACTTGCGAGGTGAGCCCGTTGCCCAACTTGCGCAAACTACGACTCGCAATGCTCGCCTTGCGTTTCCCGGCATTGCTCCGTAGCGTGTTTTAGGTGGTTCTGTCAGTTTTTGAGCGGAGACGCATCGCGGTACTCACAGCGATCACACTGATCATCATGTTTGGGGTTCGCGGTTTTAATAGCGACTCGAGTGATGCAGTAACAACCACGGTCACGATTGCCACAACTGTTCCGCCAATCGACGAAACCGAAATTCCCTCGCCCGTGATTCTCGGAGGCCCAGCACCCCTCGCACCAACAGGGTCTGCTGCGATTGCATACCCTGCAGCACAAACCGATGTCATTACCGGCAC
>CAINTF010000250.1 GCA_903853285.1 uncultured Acidimicrobium sp.
ACGAACACGAATACGTGTCACCTTCGGATCGTCGCGCAATGCTTCCATCTCGATGTCACCAATGACGGTGTTCTTTGGGTACACGTGACCGTTGCTCATTTCGATCTCGTTCAAGATCGCGCGACCAAAGATCTTGGTCTCGAGATAGCTGCGCGCATTGGCAGTATCTTTTTGCACGTTGTCAACCCAGATACCAAGTGTGGTTCCGCAATCGTCTTCGCGCACGATGAGCTCTTGCGCAACGTCGTGCAAACGACGGGTCAAGTAACCCGAGTCAGCAGTACGAAGAGCAGTGTCTACAAGGCCCTTACGAGCACCCGGCGTAGCGATGAAGTACTCGAGTGTTTCGAGACCTTCACGGAAGTTGTTCTTGATAGGGCGAGGAATCATGTCACCGCGAGGGTTGGCTACGAGACCACGCATACCGGCGATCTGACGCATCTGGGTCATGTTTCCACGAGCACCTGATCCGATCATCATGTCGACGGGGTTGTTTTTGAGAGCCTTGAACTCGATTTCCATTGCCTTTTGCACGTCGGCTGTTGCGTCTGTCCAAATGCGCACTTCTTGCTGACGGCGCTCGCCGTCGGTGATGATGCCGCGCTTGTACTGATTCTCAACTTTTTCAGCCTGCTTTTCGTAATCATCCAAGATTGCGCGCTTAGCTTTTGGAGTCTTGACGTCGTCAACCGAAACGGTAAGACCTGACTGTGTCGCGTAGCGGTAGCAAAGATCTTTGATGTCGTCGAGTGCGTTTGCAATCTCGGACTTAGCAAAGTGATCGCTCAAGCGCTCTACGATGACGCCGAATTCACGCTTGCGCAATGGCTCGGTGATGTGACCAAACTTGGTCACAAAGCCGGCTGGCAAACGCTCTTCGAACAACAAGCGACCAGGTGTCGTCGTCACATACTTCTTGTTTGCCGACAAATACTTTTCGTCGGTAACTGAAGACTGACTAGGAACTTGGATCTTTGCGTGCAAGTCGATGTCCTGGTTGTCAAGCGCACGAATGATTTCGTACAACTGACGGAACACGCGGCCCTCGCCCTTCACTCCATCGCGAAGCTCGGTGAGATAGAAACCACCGATGACCAAGTCTTGCTGCGGCGTCACAATTGGTCGACCAGATGCTGGTGACAAAATGTTGTTTGCGCTCAACATCAACACGCGGGCTTCAGCCTGCGCTTCAACCGACAACGGCAAGTGAACTGCCATCTGGTCACCGTCGAAGTCGGCGTTAAACGCTGTACATACGAGTGGGTGCAACTGAATTGCCTTGCCCTCTACGAGCAACGGTTCAAATGCTTGAATACCAAGTCTGTGCAACGTCGGTGCGCGGTTGAGCAACACTGGATGCTCTTTGATCACGTCTTCGAGCACGTCCCACACTTGTGATTTACGACGCTCGACCATGCGCTTGGCACTCTTGATGTTTTGTGCAAGCTGTTGATCAACGAGACGCTTCATCACGAATGGCTTAAACAATTCAAGTGCCATCAACTTTGGCAAACCACACTGCTGCAAACGCAGTGTCGGACCAGCCACGATTACTGAACGACCCGAATAGTCAACGCGCTTGCCGAGCAAGTTCTGACGGAAGCGACCTTGCTTACCCTTGAGCATGTCGGAAAGTGACTTGAGCGGACGGTTGCCCGGACCAGTTACTGGACGACCACGGCGACCGTTGTCGAACAATGCGTCTGATGCTTCTTGCAACATGCGCTTTTCGTTGTTGACGATGATTTCTGGTGCACCCAAGTCGAGCAAGCGGCGCAAACGGTTGTTGCGGTTGATCACTCGGCGGTACAAGTCGTTCAAGTCGGAAGTTGCAAAACGTCCACCGTCCAACTGCACCATCGGGCGTAGGTCTGGAGGAATAACTGGAATGACGTCGAGCACCATTGCTTTTGGATTGTTGACCAAGCGGCCAGCATCATCGCGACGGTTAAACGAAGCGATGATCTTGAGACGCTTGATGGCCTTTTGCTTGCGCTGAGTGCTCAGCACCTTGCCGTTGTAGCCATTGATGATTGCATCGCGCAGCAATACTTCTTCTGCTTCGAAGTCAATGGTGTCGATCAGCGACTTGATCGCTTCTGCACCGGTGCCACCAACGAAATACTCGCTGTAGCGATCTTTGATTTCGCGCCACAACTCTTCGTCTTCGACGATCATGCGAGTGTGCATCTTGCCGAAGGTGTCGAGTGCGCGTTGGGTCAAGTCGATTTCACGTGCATAACGATCGGTGATCGCCTGCAAATCTTTGTCGATCAACTTTTGACGAACACGAATGTCGGCTTCTTTAGCGCCCGACTTCTCGAGCTCCTTGAGTTCAGCTTCAGCATCTTTTTGACGCTGCTTGATTTCTTTTTCGCGGTTCTTGATCAATTGATCGCGGTCTTCAAGCGATTCTTTTTCAAGTTCTGGAAACTCGGCGTGGCGCTTGTCGATGTCGACGCTGCTTACCAACCATGCTGCGAAGTAAATAACCTTCTCGAGTTGCTTTGCCTTGATTTCCTCACGTGGCTCGAGGCCGCCCAAGAGGTATGCAAGCCATGAACGGGTTCCGCGTAGGTACCAAATGTGTACAACTGGAGCCGCAAGTTCGATATGGCCCATGCGCTCACGGCGCACTTTTGAACGTGTGACTTCAACGCCACACTTTTCGCAAATGATGCCCTTAAAACGAACACGCTTGTACTTACC
>CAINTF010000251.1 GCA_903853285.1 uncultured Acidimicrobium sp.
AATGGTTTTGATGAGGCTTTGAGTTTGCCAACTGAGGATGCTGCTCGAATTGCATTGCGAACTCAACAGATCATTGGCTATGAGAGCGGAATCACCGACACTCCGGATCCTCTCGCAGGCTCGTACTTCGTTGAGTCACTGACAAATGAAGTCGAGCGATTGGCCTACGAGTACATCGCCCGCATCGACGAGATGGGTGGGGCAGTGCAAGCAATTGAGGCTGGCTTCCAGATGGACGAAATAGAAGACGCTGCTTATTCGTACACGAAATCGATCGATGATCAGTCGAGAGTGCTGGTGGGCGTCAACAAGTTCACTGTCGACAATGAGCCAGCGCCAAAAATCACTCCTGCAAACCCATTGCTCGAAAAAGAGCAGGTTGCAAGGTTGACACAGTACAAATCAGGTCGAGACATGGCTGTAGTGACTGCGTGTTTGGAAGACCTGCGCGCTGCAGCAAAGTCAACCGACAACGTGTTGATCCCAATGAAGGCAGCATTGCGAGCTAATGCAACTCTCGGCGAAGTCAGCGATGCTCTGCGTGACGTGTTTGGTGTGTATCGCCCAAGCTAGTTCAGGCTTAGAGGCTGTTTTGCTTCGCGACCTGCACCATGATCGCATCAAAGTCACACTTATCAAAAAGGTTGGTGTATCCAAACAACGAGCTGTAGCCGTAGCCAATCGCTTGCTCGCCCATGCTGACTAGGTTGACCACGGCAGGACTGAGATGCGGAAATGATTGAGTCATTGATTCATTTCTTTCTGTGATCACCTTTTTCATCTCTTTATGAGTCTTTTTGTGATGGCGAGTTGCGATGATGCATTCCTGTCGAAAACGTAGCCAAGTTCTTCGATCTGGAATGAGTCCAAAATCGAAACTGTCGGTCAGACCAAAGTTTGGCTTATGAAGTGATGAGGCAACCTTTTTGGAATCGAGGTTCTGACGCTGTGTCGTACGCATCAACTCGCTTACTGAATCATTCATGAGAGACTCTTTATCGGCATAGAAGTTGTAAATCGAGCCGCTCGTTATGTCTGACTTTCGAGCGATGCGCGAAATAGTTGCGCCGGTAAAGCCTGTCTTGCTCATCACCTCTGCAGTGGCATCAATCAGCGCATCGCGAAGTGGGTTTTGCGTATCCGGTCTAATTGGCTTTGGGGTGAGCGATTTTCGTGCTGCGGTGGTTGGTTTGGCGTCAACGTATGCGTTGTGAATTCCGCTAACTATCAGTCGTAACCCAGGGTTTGAACCAGTGATGAACGAGCGAAGTATTGCGCCAATGGCAAGAGATGCGCCAATGGCAACACCAGCACGTTGAATGGGTGTACTGGATGAATTTAGTCCTGCGTCGCTGAGCCATTTACCGACTTCGGCAACAACTACTTCGCCGATGACTTCATTGCGTTGTGCAACAACAATAAATTCAGCCCCAAGTCCGAGAATGTGATTTGGCTTTTCGATCTGAGCCAGGAGGTTGGAGTCTTGTGCACTGGGATTGGTTGAAACTATTGCAGCGATTGTTTCTTTGCAGTGAGCACCGAATACCGGCGCCACTACGTTTTGCCAGAGTGCGATGAGCATCTCGTCGTTGTTCTCATAACGGCTATAGATCGCCCCAGAGGTAAGCCCTGCACGTTTGGCTACTGAGCCTGCTGATATGGCATCGAGACCCAGTTCGGTTGCCTCTTTCGTGAGGGCCTTCAGGATTGCTGAAGTATTGAGTGCGCTCCGACTGGATGGCGCACGTCGAGCAACTGGGGCTTGGAGGTTCTTCTGCTGAGTCATGGACAATTGATGCATGCCTTTCAAACTCATATCTTGACAATACTGTTTATAATTAATTAAGTTGTGAGTAATAATTTATTACTTGTTGGTTGAGCCTATTTTGGAGGAATTCATGAATCAGCGTTTTAAGTCGGTTGTCGTGACAGGAATAGTCGCAGGGTTCTTTGCTGCGGTTTCATGTGTGGGAGCAGTGTCCGCAGTTCCAGTTGATCCGCCAGTAAAAACTTGCCTCGACAAACTCATTGGATCCAAAGCGACGAATGCGCTGATCAAAGCAAAGAAGTTATCCAATGCTCAGACTGCCCAAGTGTCCAAATGTAAAAAATCGGCATCATCTTCAACTGCAAGTCCTGTAATAGGTTCGCCTAGTAGCTCAACGAGTGGCTCAACGAGTGGCATGGTCGCGCTCAATTACGTGTTGTTGTCGACAGTTACCTCGCAACAAAGTGGCCTTGGCAATATTTCCGACCCAGCGCTCGTGCAAGTTGCAGACGGTTCGGTACGGATGTTTTTCTTGAATGGCAATGAACAACAGGCGGGCATTAGTGGTTATGACAATTTGCAACATTCATATGTCAGCAGCGACGGTGGTAAAACTTGGACTCTCGAATCTGGCGTGCGAATGAGCGTGCAGTCACCAGTGAGTGTCAATGCGATCAACGGAGCCTATGAAGCATGGGGCAAGGTGCTTGCGCCGGGGAACGACCAATTAGTGCACTTCACATCTGCCAACGGCAAAGATTTCACCTCAGTTGGTGGAAGCGTTATCTCCACAACTGCTTGCAAAGGTATAAGTGGAGCTTCAGCAGCACATCTTGGCGATCCACAGATGGTCAAAGTTGCTGCTGGCTACATTGCCTACGCTCACGATTCAGGCAATCAGACAAGTCCACCCTTTACACGTTTCGTTTGTGCCTTGACTTCAACCGATGGCACTACGTGGACGGTAGATCCAAGTAAAACAATTTCATATTCAACAGACATCCAAACGAACCCTGAGACGTTCCGCAATGCATCCGGAGTGATTGAGCAGATCTTGCCAATTGATGTTGCTGCCGATCCACAGACTGGTGCGCGCAAAGGCATGCAAGTGCGCACGTCAACCAATGATGGAGCATCGTGGTCTGCATTAAGCGAGTTGAGTTTCTGGGGAGCAGACCCAGATCGTCTCGACCTCGCAAACGGCGATTCGCTTCTGGCATTTGGTGGCTTTGATCCCCGAAAGGGAGGATTGCTTGCTGTTGCTAAGAAGCAAACAACAAATTACAAAGCGAGTCGAGTGGAGAGCGGAATGGAGAAAATTACCTGGGTGATCAGTGGGGCTGCGCAGAGCGCGATCAAGATTAAAAACTTGTGCACCAGCTCAGACCTTTCTTCAACTGCAACGTTTTCGACTTCCGGTTCAAACGTCACAGTCTCCGTAAGCGATTCGGCTGGTCATACCGGCTGCATCTACGCGCTGATTGGTGCGGAGCAAGCACTGAAGTAGTTCGCATTTCTTGGGTGATCGGGTAACGCCCTGTTAGCCCGATCACCCTGGTGTGAATTGACTAGTTGAAGTAAGTGATCGCTGGCGCTGGGCGTTCAATAGCTGGCAGCGTTTTGGTTGGCCAGCCGATATACAGCATTGCGGTCACATGTGTGCCTGGTGAAAACCCGCAGTGGCGTGCAACGTCGTCGTTGCAACCCTTTGGGCAACTCGACCAAAAGCTACTGAGTCCAAGTGCGGTAGCTCCAAGCAGCATGTTTTGAATGCCTGCGGCAACGGCATCACGGTTCTCTTCATTCTGAAGTGCTGATTCACCTGGAGCAGAACCGACTACAACAACGACTGGCGCGCGCAAATATTTGGTGCGCGTTTTAGTTACTTTCATCTCTGTGTCACCGTTGCGTTGCATCGCGTCGGCCGTTGCATTGCTGAGCCCGCGACGCGACTCGCCTGTGAACACGCCGAACAGCCAAGGCCATGTTTGCTGATGGTTGGGAGCCCATGTCGCAACCGAACACAACTGATTGATCAGATCGATCTCGACGTCGCGTTCTTGATCGACAACTAGTTGAGACCTTCGAGTGCGCACAAGTTGTGCGAAGTCTGCAAAGTTCATGGTTTAGTTTTTGTGCAGGGCGGCATTGAGTCCACCCCAGTTGCC
>CAINTF010000252.1 GCA_903853285.1 uncultured Acidimicrobium sp.
GCTTCTGCGGCTGCAGCAATGGCGGCCGCATCACCCATGTAGTCCACCGATTTCACTTCCATCGAGTCCGTAAATTCGTAACGACGAGGCACGCCGGTGGGGATATTCATATCAGTGATGTCAGCGGCTGAAATATGTTCGAGGTGCATTGCGAGTGCGCGAATCGAATTTCCATGAGCCGTCACCAACACGTTCGTGCCCGCTTGCAACTGCGGACGAATGACATCATTCCAATACGGCAGCACTCGTACGAGCACATCTTTTAAGCACTCAGTCGCGGGGAGCAAATTTTTATCGAGCCCCTGACGAATGAGCTCTTGGTATTTCGGTTCGTTTGCTGGATGTTCCGGACTGTTAAGTGGCGCTGGCGGGGGAGCAATATCAAAGCTCCTTCGCCAGATCAGTGTCTGCTCAGCACCATGAAGTTCAGTGGTTGCCTTTTTGTCGAGTCCTTGCAAAGCCCCGTAGTGGCGCTCATTGAGTAACCACGTTTTGGCAACCGGAAGACTGTCTTGACCCATCTCGTGCAATACCAATTGGGTGGTGTCGAGGGCTCGCTCCAACAAACTTGTGTGGACAGCACCAAAGTGCATTCCGGCCTGGCGCAGAGTGATCCCAGCCGCCTTTGCTTCGGCAATGCCCTGTGGGGTGAGCGGCACGTCGTGCCAGCCAGTAAAGAGATTCAATTGATTCCAGGTGCTTTGGCCGTGTCGAAGGACGATCAGCGTTCCGGGCATGTCCAAATCGTAGGCCAAACAGCCAATTTGCGCCATATTCGGTCTCTCGGGGACACATTGACTGCCCTGTGACAAATGCTGAGTGATGTACACTCAACTTTTATGATCTAGAGGTTGTTAGGTTCCCAACTCACCTCTAGCGTTGTGATTACTAGAAATTCCCCAATTACCCCACAGCAATCAGGAGCAACAGACATCATGGCAAAAGCAGTCGGAATTGACCTCGGAACCACCAACTCGGTTGTCGCAGTTTTGGAAGCTGGCGAAGCCGTTGTAATCCCAAACTCAGAAGGATCACGTACAACACCTTCGGTTGTCGCATTCTCGAAAGCCGGCGAAGTGTTGGTTGGCGAAGTCGCCAAGCGTCAGGCAATTACAAACCCCGAGCGCACCTTTCGCAGCATCAAGCGCCACATGGGCGAAAACTGGAAGTCGGAAGATGTAGACGGCAAGAAATATACGCCGCAAGAAATTAGTGCTCGCACACTCATGAAGTTGAAGCGTGATGCCGAAGCATATTTGGGTGACACTGTCACACAAGCCGTGATCACCGTGCCCGCATATTTTGATGACGCACAGCGAACCGCAACAAAAGAAGCAGGCGCAATTGCTGGCCTTGAAGTGTTGCGCATCATCAACGAACCAACAGCAGCAGCGCTTGCTTACGGACTCAACAAGGGCGAAGAAGATGAAACCGTATTGGTGTTCGACTTGGGCGGCGGCACGTTCGACGTCAGCGTTCTTGAAATTGGCGACGGTGTATTTGAAGTGAAGAGCACGCACGGTGACACGCACCTCGGTGGTGACGACTGGGACCAACGCGTCATCGATTGGATGGTGCAGCAATTTAAGGCAGCACACGGTGTTGATTTGGCTGTTGACCGTATGGCCACACAACGTCTGAAGGAAGCTGCAGAAAAAGCAAAGATCGAGTTGTCGCAAAATCAGCAGACACAAATCAACTTGCCGTTCATTACCGCAACTGCAGCTGGTCCATTACATATGGATGAGTCACTCACACGTGCAAAATTTCAGGAACTCACTGCAGATTTGTTGGAGCGTTGCCGCAAACCATTTGAGCAAGCAATCACTGATGCTGGTTTGTCAAAGGGTCAAATCCATCACGTCATTTTGGTTGGCGGTTCAACTCGCATGCCAGCAGTACAAGACCTTGTTCAGAGCCTCACCGGCAAAGAGCCAAACCGCACAGTAAACCCAGACGAAGTTGTTGCCATTGGTGCAGCAGTGCAGGCTGGAGTATTGCGCGGCGACGTGAAAGACATTTTGTTGCTCGACGTGACTCCGCTTTCTCTTGGTATCGAAACCAAGGGTGGCGTAATGACCAAACTCATCGAACGCAACACCACTATTCCTACTCGTCGCACTGAAGTGTTTACAACAGCCGACGACATGCAACCATCGGTAGAAATTCATGTGTTGCAAGGCGAGCGTGAGATGGCTAACTACAACAAGACACTCGGCAAGTTTCAACTTGTCGACTTGCCTCCAGCACCTCGCGGTGTTCCACAAATTGAAGTGACATTTGATATCGACGCCAACGGCATCGTGCATGTGTCGGCCAAGGATCGCGCGACAAGCAAAGAGCAGTCAATGACCATCACCGGTCAGTCATCATTGGCAAAAGATGACATAGCCAAGATGGTGAAAGATGCCGAAGAGCATGCCGAAGAAGACAAGGCCCGTCGCGAAGAAGCAGAAATTCGCAACAATGCCGACTCGCTCGTCTATCAAACCGAAAAAGTTTTGCGTGAGCAAGGCGAAAAGGTGACCGAAGAAGAGCGAACTGCTGTTGAAGGTCCAATGGCCGAGCTCAAAACATTGTTGCAAGGTTCCGACAATGCAGCCATCAAAGCAGCAACCGAAAAGTTGATGACCGCAAGTCAAGCATTCAGTCAGAAGTTGTACGAGTCTGCAGCACGCGACACAAACGCTGCAGGCACGTCAGCTAGCGGCCAGGGTGCAGCTGGCGGAAACGACGATGACATTGTTGATGCAGAAATTGTCGACGAGAAGTAATTCGAAATCGACAATTTGTCATGACCGACAACTCAGAAAACAGTCACGAACCGGAAGATTCGTCATCAGCCGACAACGAGATGGTGCAAGATCTCGAGTCGGCTTTTGCCGATCTCAACATCATTGAAGTTGTAAAGGAACGCGACGAGTTCAAAGACATCGCGCTTCGAATTCAAGCCGACTTTGAAAATTTTCGTAAGCGCACTGCCACACAATTAGCCGATGAGGTAGATCGCGCAACCGGTCGAATTGTCGAGTCGTTGTTGCCTGTACTTGACGCGTGCGAAGCCGCAACAAGCCATGGTGTCACCGGCGTTGAACAGGTTTGGAGTTCACTGTTGGGTGCTGTGCAAAAACATGGTCTTGAAGCTCTGGACTTAGCCGGCAAACCATTTGATCCTGCAGTTGCAGAAGCAGTGATGCACGAGGAAGGCGACCCCGAAGATTCCGCCTCTGAGCCAATGGTTGTTGAAGTGCTGCGTACTGGTTACCGATGGAAAGGTCGCGTGCTCAGAGCGGCAATGGTCAAGGTCAAGGGTTAATCATGCAACGCGAGTGGTTTGAAAAGGACTACTACGCAACGCTTGGCGTATCTAAAACTGCGACTCCAAAAGAGATCACGAAGGAATATCGCAAACTTGCGCGCAAGTTTCATCCTGATGCAAACCCAAACAATGCATCAGCCGAGGAGCGATTTAAAGAAATCGCAGCTGCGTACGACGTCCTTGGTACCGACGAGACTCGCAAAGAATACGACGAAGTTCGACGAGCTGGCCCAGGGTCTTTTGGCCATGGAGGTCCGGGCGGACAATCGCCTGGATCGTTTCGTTTTGACGGCAACAACATGGGTGCAGATGGCATCGGCGATCTACTTGGTCAAATGTTTGGCGGTGGTCGCCGACGCAACAATAACGGTGTTGGCCCACAACGTGGGGCTGAGATCGAGGCTTCAATCACGCTTGACTTCGCCGATGCCGCACATGGTCTAACAACTACATTGCATCTCACTTCAGAAGCGGAGTGTTCGTCGTGTAACGGCAGCGGTGCGCGTGCGGGTACTACTCCTAAACAATGTCCACAGTGTCGTGGGCGCGGTGTTGTTGAAGATAATCAAGGACCTTTTGCATTTTCGTCACCATGCCCACGTTGTAATGGCCGAGCAGTAATCGTTGAAGCCCCATGTGTCGGGTGTAGAGGTTCGGGTGTCGAGATGCGGGCTCGCGAAGTAAATGTTCGCATCCCTGGCGGAGTAGATGATGCGCAACGAATTCGCCTCAAAGGACGAGGCGGTCCAGGGCGCAACGGCGGCCCAGCTGGAGACTTGATTGTGCTCTGTCGAGTAACTCCTCACGAAGTGTTTGGTCGAGATGCACTGCATCTCACATTGCACCTTCCAATTACGTTTGCTGAAGCGGCACTTGGTGCCGACATTGACGTACCAACACTTGATGGTTCGCTCGTGAAGTTGCGAGTCAAGCCAGGTACACAATCTGGTTCACGTCACCGCATTAAGGGCAAAGGAATAACCGCAGCAAAGTCGACCGGTGACTTGATTGTCACCGTGGATGTAAAAGTGCCAACAAACATGAACGACCAACAGCAACAAGCAGTAACGGATTTCGCTGCAGCGACAACCGAATCTGTACGAGAGTCAGTATTGCAAGCAGCATCAGCAAAGAAGAGGGGTTAACTAATGGAACGCGAACTACATGCTGTGTACGTGATTTCGGTTGCTGCCGAACTTGCAGGTGTGCACCCTCAAACCTTGCGCATTTATGAGCGCCGAGGCTTACTGCAACCCGCTCGAACAACTGGTGGCAACAGGCGCTACAGCAATGCCGACATTCAACGATTGTTGCGCATTAGCGAATTGGCGGAAGCGGGAATGAATCTCGAAGGCATTCGCCAAGTGCTTGAGCTTGAAGCTCACGTTGCGCAACTGCAGGCCGAGGTGGCTCAACTCCAACGCGAATTGGCTGTCGCAGTCTCTGTTGTCGAACGAAGTGGCCGTTTTGAGTTGGTGCCATTACGTCAGTCGGTCACAGTATTTGGCAATAGACCGAGCATCTTTCGCCGCGACGAGTGAGATGTTGAGCATCAGGCACTAGACTCTTCTTACGTTCCCCACAATTCAAGTAGGAGCGTTGCATGCCTGTCGCAGTTGTCGTTGGTACCCAATGGGGTGATGAAGGCAAGGCCAAAATCATTGATCTTTTGGCAGGCTCTCATTCTCACGTAGTTCGCTATCAGGGCGGACACAACGCAGGCCACACCGTCGTTGTAGGCGACCAAAGATACGCACTGCAACTCGTGCCGAGTGGTGTGTTGTACGAACACGTCACTCCAGTTATTGGCAACGGAGTCGTTGTCGACATGCCAACGCTGTTTAACGAAATTGATGTCTTAGAAGGTCGTGGCGTGTCGTGCTCACGACTGAAAGTCTCGAGCCTTGCTCAACTTATTTTTCCTTGGCACCAAGCATTCGACGCTGTTGCAGAAAATGCTCGAGGTGATGCGAAGATTGGCACAACGCTCAAAGGCATTGGGCCCGCATACGCCGATAAAGCACTGCGCGTGGGTATTCGCGCAGGAGATGTTCGCGATGCAGATCGTTTCGCAGCACTAGTGCGAGAGCGAGCCACTTCAGCACTTGCAATGCTCAAGTCGGTTGGCGGTGAATCGTTTGATGTTGAAGAAGTAGTTGCACGGTTTGTTGTGTTTGGCAAGCGACTTGTTCCGTACATTGCCAACACGGTTGACATGTTGCATGATGCAATCGAGGCAAATAAGAACGTGCTGCTCGAAGGTGCTCAAGCTACCTTCCTCGACATTGATCACGGCACATATCCGTTCGTGACTTCGTCTAATCCGACTGCTGGTGGTGCGTGTGCAGGCACCGGCATTGGTCCGCGTTACATCACGCGAGTTGTTGGTATTGCAAAGGCATACACAACACGAGTTGGTGCCGGTCCTTATCCAACCGAACTGCACGGCGCTCTCGGTGATGCCATCGTTGATATCGGTCACGAATTTGGAACCGTTACGGGGCGACGTCGCCGACCAGGTTGGCTTGACTTGGTGATGCTGCGCCATGCGGTGCGTGTTAATTCGCTGACCGAGATCGCTCTCACCAAGCTGGATGTACTCGACACATTCGACACGATTCAGTTGGGTGTTGGATACACACTTGATGGCAAGAAAATTGCCGGTTATCCAGACGACATTGAGTTACTCGGTCGGGTAGAGGCCGAATACGTAGAGCTTGAAGGTTGGAAAACAAATTTGCGTGGATGCCGTACCTTTGAGTCAATGCCACTTGCAGCGCGCACATTCGTAGAAACTGTTGAACGACACGTTGGCGTGCCAGTCACCATGATCGGCGTTGGCCCAGAGCGAGATGATTGCGTGATTCGCTGATGATTGATCGCTATTCACTTCCCGAGATTGCAAATATTTTTTCGGATGAGTCTCGTTTTGCTCGATATCTCGAAATCGAATTGCTTGCAACAGAAGCACAGTCAAGTTTGGGAGTTGTACCAAGTGCGGAAGCGAAGGAATGTCGATCGCGAGCCCCAAAAGTAGATGCAGCATTTGTAGCCGCTGTTACAGAACGCGAAAAAGTAACCGACCATGATGTTGCTGCATTCGTTGATGTTGTTCAACAACGTATAGGCATGCCTGCTGGTGCATGGATTCATCACGGCCTTACTTCAACTGATGTCGTTGACA
>CAINTF010000253.1 GCA_903853285.1 uncultured Acidimicrobium sp.
GTGCGCATTGACGAACCGTAACAGGTACAGCGCACGGCAAATTCATTTGTATGAGCATTACTCGCTTGGAGTTAGACCTTCCTAACAACGCTTGATTTGAGGTACATCGCGCCGAAGCCATCTACTTTGCAGTCAATATCGTGATCGCCGTTGTCGCGCACCAAACGAATATTCCGTACCTTCGTGCCCACCTTGATTGACACTGGCCTTCCCTTGACCTTGAGATCTTTGACCACAGTGACCGTGTCGCCATCTTGCAAGATGTTGCCCGCAGTGTCTTTGATTACTGAAAGTTCATCACTCACTGCATTGGACGTGTCAACTTCGACCACTGCCGCTGACCACTCGTGTCCACACTCTGGACACGCAAGTTGTTCACCTAGCTCGTATGTATACACGCAGGCACATTTTGGACACGGAGAAAGCTCGCTCATCCGCCAACACTACGCCAAGCAGCGCCTTAACGAACTTCGTGATTTATTGTCAGCGTGCAAAAGAACGATGTGACATCACGGAAAGACAACGTGTCGACCGAATTGGACTTCACCGTTGTTGAAGGTGGAGGACCGCCTACTGGTGGTGGACCACCTTGTTGCTGGCCACCCGAAGGTTGTTGACCACCTGAAGGTTGTTGGCCACCTGCTGGCGCTTGGCCACCCGAAGGTTGTTGCTGTCCGGTACCGCCGCCCATCGTCATCGGCGAAGCAGCTGCACCAGTTTGAGTTGTTGGCGTGCCTTTAAAGCAACCGATGATGTACGGAAAAGACAACGTCGCGTGATAGCCATACGTTCCATCCGGTTGCACACGTCCGTTGCATTCATCCAGCACAGTTGAACTTGCTGTTCCGGTGTATTTGTACGCATCCCAAGCATTCTTCTGCGGATTTCCAATCTGTGTGTACCCAGACTTCACCAATGCAGTCTTCGTGCACTTCACATTGAGACAGGCCGTTGGACCATAGACAGGAAATCCGTCGATTGCGTATCCGATAATTCCAGTGTTCTTTATATTGCACATCGCAATAGTGATGAGCACGTGATAGTGGTATTCACTTTGTGGACCAGCGTGACCGCCACAAGTGTCCAACATCTTGTTGTAGTACGGGTCGCCATATGCAGACTCGGTTGGTGTTGGCCCTTCTGTAACTGGATAGAACACCACGCCAGTCACAGTTATGCCAGCTGTGCCAAGTCGATTCACGACGCTGGTTGGTGTGGCCGTAGCCGTCGGCGAGCGTGGAAACTTAATAGTCATGTTTTGTGGCGTCAATGCATGCGGTGTTAACTGAACGAACGGAAAACTAATCATGTCGTTCGTGGTGACAGCTACTTCAGTAGCGGAGCATGCAACTTTCTGAGATGGTTTTGCATAACTTGGGCCAGCACCAGCCGACTTCGAAAGATTCACGAATTTTGCTGTTGGGCACTTCGGTATGGCTTGCGGTTTTGCCGAAACGGTTTGTGGCGGTGCAACAATCGTCCCGAAAAACACAATTGCAATCAGCGATAAGCGAATTTTCATCAGTCCGTTCTACCAGAACTTTTGAGACCTATGCAGCACTCTTCAAGTGCTGTAGCGAAAACGAGATACCCTCTCACCTACTGCCCTCGTAGCTCAGTGGATAGAGCGTCGGTTTCCGGAACCGTAGGTCGCATGTTCGATTCATGCCGAGGGCACTTACATGTCACCATCCCGCCGGCATCACTGCATTAGGTTCAGCAGGTTCCATAAATGCGCTGTTGTAGAGATCGACAATATTGCTTTTGCCATGCTTCCAATAATCGTCATTACCTGGATCAAGTCTTACCGTTCCTTGACTTCCACCCATTAAATCTGTTGGATCGTTCTTAATGTGTCCGTAGTTTCCATCGCTATTTGGCGATGCACCAACACCGCCGAGAACATGGAAAATCTCGTGAAATGAAGCAAGGCCTGACGTGTTTCCACTTTCAGGGAGCGTTGTTTTGTTTGCTCCAAAACAATTGAATTGGCCGCTCATCATGTCCACAAGACCGACTTGCATAATTGCCGCATGATTATGTCCGCCAGTGCCGCAATACGGCGAAACAATCCGAGACGATGGAATTGTTGCCCCTCCGTAGTAAATCAGGTACGCCTTGTTTGGAGCAGTAAATCCTTTTGCATCTAGCAATGACTTGAGAGTGTCAAGTGTCGGACATGGGCTTTGGCCACACTTCTTGTTTTTATCGCTCGCTTCCATCCACAACTGTCCTTCGGTTTCATTAAGCCGCACAAAAGTTGTATCCAACTTTCCTTTGTACGTATCGAAGCGCAAGCGTTTTCCACCTTTTGCAAAGAGCCATTCATTTGTTGATGTGATGAGATCGCTGAAAGTCCCATTGATGTCAAAATCTCTACTTTTCACATCTTTTGGCAATACGTATAAAACATGAACCTGAGGAGCCGTCGAATCATCTGGTTGATCTGTGAAACTTCTTCCAGCAACCGCATCTAATGATTGGTCGCCATTATCTAACTGCATCCAAAATGGTGAATACGCAAGATCATCACAAATGTTTCCTGCTCTCGTTCCACTCTTAATTTTGAAATAGAGGTTGCGATTTCCATCCATGACCCACGGCGGCTGAGGTCTACCAACGTATTTATACGTAATTGGATCATCCTGCCGAGAAATTGAATTATCCATTTGCGAAAGTGGCAAACTGAAGTAGCTATTCGATGTTGCATCACAGCCAACATTCGTGCGCATCTGTTGGCGCGCAATTAAGTGGCGAACAATCTCGGTGGTCCACTCTTTATCAAGCAAACCCTTGCGATTAAAACTTTTAGGTATCCAATCACACTTTGATCCATCAGGCATACGAATCCAGTACTGAATAATTCCCGAATTTGCATTTGTTCCGCAACCAGGCGTGACGTGACCAGAATCAAACCCTTTCTTTAAAGGCAGGGAGCCTTCAACGAGGGCTACATAAATGCGATTGATTTTGTCGTAGCCTTTTCCTGTGCGTTCCGGAAATTGCATCGGAAGTCCCAAATCGCTTAATACCTCCGCCAATGGTCCGAAAGTGGTTGTCCATCGGGTTGCAAATTCCTCGTAAGTCAACGGGATCTGGACGTGCTGGATATCTGGCAATCCTTCATAGGTATCAAGGCGTGGAGTAAATCCGGGATTTTGTTCGGCCATGTAATCAAGACTGTTGCTCATCATTTGTGCAACAACACCGTCAGTGTCATGAAAATTATCAGGACCATTTCTGAAGGTGATGTACAAAGGTTTGATGTCCAGGATGTTTCCGCCAATGCGATCAACTGCCGTGCGAGGTAGTAGCTGTCGTACTTCAATTACTACCTTTTTTGAGAACTTTCCCGAGGTCAAGGTCAGAAAGCAATTTCCAACTTTTGCTAATCGGACCGAATCAGAACTAAGCGCACAAATCTTCTTACTTTGTTTTGCGATGACAATTTTTGGCTTTGGGCTATAGGAAGTGAGCCCTGCCTTAATCGTCAGCCATGAAGCGCTTTTTTGCTGACCTACATATCCCACAACTGTTGAACCCGCATTGACACTCTTTGATTTCACCAACTGAGCGGAGGATGCATCTGCCGAAATCGAAATGGCATTTGTATGCCCGATTCCGGTGATTAAAAGAAGAGAAGCGACAATACCGACTGCAAGAGTCCGCTTCATGCAGTGACAGTAATCAAATAATGGGATCCAAACAAGGTTTCCGGAACCGCAGGTCGCATGTTCGATTCATGCCAAGGGCACTGGGTCATGCCGAGGACACTGGGTTGATCTGCCGTTCGTATGTCACGGTTCCTCTATACAACTCAAACCCTAGAGATGCATAGAGTCCATAAGCGCCAGTTGGATTTTGGGTATCAACGCTCAACGCAGCATGCGTGAGGCCATCTTCCGTATACGAATGCAGAGCACAAGCAATTAAATTTCTTGCAATCGATTGCTTTCGATATTCGGCCAAAGTCGCCAGCTTGTCGACCCAACCGATTCTTTTTCCCAATAGGTCGTCGTCCGACTCGTACCGATGTGTCAATAACAGTCCGACAATTTCCTGTTGCTGGTTAATAGCAAAAAATGAATGATCTAGACGGGCAGTCGAACCATTCACCATCTGAAGCCAATGTTCGCTGCTAGTCGGAGTTGAACCCCAATGATCTTGAAATGCCAGATTTTTTACAATTCGTGCTTCTTCATTGCGGGTGGAATCCCAGGAAACAATCGCATACTTCGGATCTGCATCTATTTCTGGAATATTTACGAGATCACGAATTAAGTCCTCTTCGAAACGGACAGCCTTCATGTCGAATTTTGTAAATAGCCGAGGGGCAGATTCATTTTGCTGACTTACATTTGTGCGCAAATATTTAGGAAGTGTGCGACCGGTTGACTGCAACAACGATTCACCGTGCTGTATCGCCCACGTCATCAATTTTGTGCCAATACCATGTTGGCGAAACTCCGGTAACACTCCTCCAAAGATGTAGCAACGCTCTTCTTTGGATTCCGAAGGAAGAAAGTAGGTGTAAGTAACACCAATCAGTTTTCCCTCAAGTTCCACCACCTTCACATCGTTCTCAATAGTGCAACTTGGTGCAACAAATTCTTCTTCAAGTTCTACTGAGGTTTGCACAATCGGAATGCCATCATGGGCAAAAACAGTGGTGAGGAGACCAGCAATCCTTTCCATGTCGCTTGATCGCGCGGCACGCATGGTGAACTCATTCAACATTGTGAAAACTACTGAGGGATTTTAAGAATCGCGATCAAGTTGATGCCAGGAATTTTGCCACCGAAAAGACCAATGATTTTGTAGGCCAACGGCACAATTGCACGGTCATAAAACCCAAGCTGACCTGAGCCAACTGACTTGACGCCAGCAACTCGGTACAGCAACCAATACGGCAGAATCGCGAGTGGATTGAAGTACCGAATGGATTCGACTTCAAACCCTGCTGCATTCGCGACCGCAATCAATTCGCGTCGAGTGAAGCGTCGGAAGTGACCAGACAGTGAATCGACCGATCCATACAACCGAGGCAAACTCGGCACCACGACGATTGCTCGACCATCAGGCTTCAGTTGCTCGCGTGCACGTACCAATTCTTCAACATCGCCATGAATGTGTTCGACAACATGCGCATAAAAAGCGGCGTCATATTTTTTGGCTCCTGCAGCAGTGTTCTGCTGTTGAGAAAAGTCTTCAAGAGTTCCATGAAATACGTGGCAGTTGGAAACACCCGAAACTTTTTGCTTGAGTTCATCGAAATACGACTCGACAGGTTCGATACACATCAACTCGTGAGCAACTTCCGCAATGTGCCCGCTAAACGAACCAGACCCTGCACCTACGTCAAGCACGTCGCCAGTCAGATAACTACTGAGGTGCGAAACCAGATGTTTTGCCGTTTTTGCTTCTGCACACACCATCACGTCATGGTCCTTGATTACTCCAGAGGCATCGGTATGTCCACTTCCACCAAATTTCAAGGCGATAGAGCGACGACGACGCAACATTTCAGAACGCGATGAGATCGCCCACATCTGACCTGCTGTCTCCGCGATGCGAGACA
>CAINTF010000254.1 GCA_903853285.1 uncultured Acidimicrobium sp.
ACTCATCGACGAGTGGATCAACGCCTAGTCGCAACAGTTCTGGCATCTGTTCGGCCAAACGGTCTGGGTCAAATACAACTACTTCGCCAAATGTGCGCGGATCTACAAACCACAATTCACACGGTGGCTGTTTTCCGAGCGCTTCAAGATGCAACACCACATGAGTGTGTGGTAATCGCTTTGCTCCAGATTCCGCCATCAGCACTCTGCCGCTCATGCGCAAGTGAATCATCATTTGTTGACCAGAGTCGAGTGCGCACAACAAATACTTCCCTCGTCGTCCAGCATGTGTGATCGTCGCTCCAGACAATCCATCAATCAATGCTTCGCGACTAGTGCGCCTGACGGTTCGTTCGCGACCTACTTCGACACTCGTAATACGACGACCTACTGCAGCTCGCTCAATACCGCGCCGAACTGTTTCGACTTCCGGCAACTCGGGCATTGTGGCTACTTAGTTACTGCTTTTACTGCTGCTCATTGTCATGTTCGCGATGCAGCGTGTCGCAGGCAATCTCGGCAGCCAATTGTTCAGCAACTTTCTTTGAACGGCCCTCACCGCTGCCCATCTCGCGGTCACCTACAAATACGGTGGCAAAGAAAACCTTTTCGTGATCCGGGCCTTCGTCGGTGACCCGATAATGCACATGCTCTTCCAACAACTTCGAAGCCAGTTCTTGGAGACGAGTTTTGGCGTCAAGCCGGTCGAGTCCACCCATGGCTTTGTCTATTGCATGCGACATCAATTGCGTTACGACACGGTGCGTTACAACCGCACCCGCATCCAAATACACAGCACCAATCACGGCTTCAAGCGCATCAGACAAAATCGAAGTCTTCTCGCGGCCGCCCGCAGCATCTTCACCCTTGCCGAGCAACAAATGATCACCCAGATCAAGATCGGCAGCAATTGCACCCAGGGCGTTTGCGTTCACAACACTCTTACGCAAATCGGTCAGCTTGCCCTCTTGAAACTCGGCATGGCGTTGGTACACAATGTCAGCAACCACCCATCCGAGCACTGCGTCACCCAAAAACTCGAGGCGTTCGTTGGATTCATACCCATCGTTTTCAGATGTCCACGAACGATGTCGCATTGCAGTCGCTAGCAATGTCTCATCGGCAAAGCGATGCCCAATTCGCTCGGCCAACGACTCGAGCAAGTTGCTCATTTCGGTTGGAGTGCCTCTGCGATGAGACCCACCATGTTGCTCTCCACCATTTCTTGAGCAACCTTGATTCCGTTGAGCATGGCGCGTGCGCTGGACGACCCGTGCGAGATAATGCAAACACCATCTACGCCCAACAAGATCGCGCCTCCAGTCGAATCTGGATCAAAGATTGAATACAAATCGAGCAGCGCCGGCATGATCGCATCAGCATGTTCTTTGTATTGAGGCGCTCCAATGGCGCCAAACAACGCCTTGACAATTGAGCGCATTGAACCTTCGAGGGTCTTCAATGCAACGTTGCCAGTAAATCCGTCAGTCACCACAACATCAACGGCATCAGTCATAATGTCACGGCCTTCTACGTTGCCAATGAAATTGATGTCGGTGCACGCGCTCAACAACTCGAACGACTC
>CAINTF010000255.1 GCA_903853285.1 uncultured Acidimicrobium sp.
GGTTTTTATCTTTGCTGGAATTCAGAAATTGTTAGCTGGCATTGAGTGGCTGGTTCAAGCAAAACAGCTGCGACCACCGCGTATTGCTCAACCATTCGTGCCGATCGTGCCATATATCGAACTGGTTGTTGGCGGATTATTGATTGCGGGTCTTCAAGAAATACCCGTGCGGATTGCGGCAATAATTCTGTTGAGCTCGTTTACAGCGTTGCTGATTGCTCGTCTTGCTGCAGGTGAGCGCCCACCGTGCGCTTGTTTTAGTTTTCGTTCAACTCGACCAATTGGTTGGTCGAATGTCACCCGAAATGCGGGTCTTCTCGCACTGCTCGTTGCCTCTATCGTTTAAGTTGTGCGAGTTTGGATTGATCAAGACCTGTGTACAGGTGACGGGCTCTGTGTTGACCATTGCCCGGATGCATTTGTGCAACTTGAAGATGGCATTGCATACGTAGCCGAACGTGGAGTTGCTCTGAACGATCCAGGTAGTTCGGGGAGCCTTGCAATCGTGGAGCAACGAAATCACCTTGCTGTGATGCAGGCCGCTGAAGTGTGTCCGGGTGAGTGCATCTTTATCGAGATTGATGATGAAGAGTTGGTAGGTGGTTTCGCCGGCGGCAAAGTCAAAGACCCAATCTCGGTACAATAAAAATATGAAATGGCGCATTGTCGCAAACGGTGCGGCACTTGTGGTGACAATTTCAATTGGTGCAACAGTTGTCGGCGGCTCGCCTGCGCGCACCAATGCATCAGGCATGTCGCGAGTGGGTGGTGGGTCAGCCATCGGGTTGTTGCAAAACATTCGAGTTGAGAACGAACATGGTGCGGGATACGTGCGTTCATTGTTTGAACACTGGCGAGACATTGATGGCGACGGTTGCGACTCTCGTGAGCAAGTACTTAAACGAGACAGCGTGACATTGCCTCAAGTTGACCCATATAAATGCAAAGTCGTTGCCGGTGATTGGGTGTCGCCCTATGACGGTGTGCGATGGTCTAACCCAACCGATATTGATATCGACCATGTTGTTGCATTAAAAGAAGCATGGGACTCTGGAGCGTGGGCATGGTCGAGTGCCACACGAAAGGCTTATGCCAACGACACAAGCGACAGACGAACACTGCTGGCTGTAACCGACAGTGTGAACCAACAAAAGAGCGACAAGGATCCGTCGAATTGGGTGCCGCCACTGAAGTCGTATTTGTGCACGTATCTCGGAAATTGGATTTCTGTTAAAGCTCGATGGAATTTATCGATGGATCAAAGCGAGTGGGGACGGATCAAGAACTTGCTCGGTGCATCGTGTGCGGGTTTGGTGATTGCGCCATGGCCTGAAGCACCACTGATGGGAACGATGCTCACGTCACCAACTGCAACATCGCCATCCGTGACTTCGCCGGCTGCAACTTCGCCTGCTTCAACGGGCGCCACTGTGTATCCAGGTGCTTGGTGCAAGCCAGAGGGCGCAACGGGCATGTACACCAATGGAAAGTCTTATGTGTGCGCTAAAACCAGTGCGAGCGGGGTTGCTTATTCTGACGGTCGAGCAAGGTGGAGGCAGGGCTAAAGGCGTGATTAGCCGAGTCTGCCGATAGCGTGTCGGGACTATGTCGAAGAAAACAAAGAAGAAAAAAGCGCGTATGCGCCGCTCGAAGGCCAACCACGGTAAGCGTCCAAACATGGGTCGCGGCTAAACAAAAGTTTCTGTTGTGCCTCTTTTAGATCAGGCACGAATTAGTGAACTTGTTGTTGGTGGAGGAGCTCAAAATTGGGCCCTCATCGGAATCGCATTTGGCGTAGATCATTGTGCTCTCCTTGGCGATGTTGTTCTGCGACTGAATACCGCTCAAGCCCCTGGACTGCATTCGTGGGTTCTACATGGAGCAGACGTCTCGGTATCGAGCATTGATGGCGTTGTGACCAAACATGAGATTGGTGAAACGCACCGCACCGCTTCTGCTCATTCAGATTTCGATTTGGGTGTCACTGGGGTAGACCACGTAGTGATTAACACCCCTGACTTGATGCGAACATCGGATGCGTTAACGGCGGCAACTGGTGCGCCACTCAAGCGGGTGCGAGATGCAGGCAACAGTGTTCAACAAGGTTTTCATCGGTTGGCAAGTGTTGTCGTCGAAATTGTTTCTGCTCCCACGATGCCCCAGGGTGATGCATCGCTATGGGGATTTGTGTTGAACGTCAAAGATATTTACGCCGTTGCAAATCACGTAGGTCCAGACGTACTGACCATTCCGAAACCTGCGGTGCAAGCAGGAAAATTAATTGCAACCTTTAGAAGTTCGGTGGGACTCGGTGTGCCGGTTGCGTTGATGGGGCAAATCGAAAACTGAAAACTTAGGTGATTGAACTAGTAGTCAAGTACTGCGTCTGGATCGTCGCGCAGAGCTAAATACTTAATTCCGGTAGCGCACGATGCTGCAAGGGGACACCACAAACACGATGTGCCAGGACGTGTTGTTGGTTCGCGGCGATCACGCTGCAATTCGAACAGAAGATGGATGCCATCGATTGTTTTGCGCACGGCTGCTTGCAGCACACCTTCGGTCACGTCTTCAACTTCGGCACGTGCTGTAACGAGCGAGTAAGTAGCAAGACGCCGCGGCGCTTGACCTGTGCGCATTGCTTCGACGAGAGCATAAAAGCGCAGCTCTTCGCGATGACTTGCTTGAATGCGACCAGATTTGAGATCGACAATCACCTTTGAGCCAGGCGCACCAAGTGTGAGATCGGCGCGAGTTGAAAGATTGATTCGTTGGCCATACATCTCGTACCTTGCGCTGCTCTCGAGCACCGGCCGCCATGATGCTTTTAGAGGTGGAAAACTCTCGTCAAACTTTGTGTAGAGATCGATTGCGGAACTGCGTAGTTGAGCTCGTTCGCTCGGTGACAATTGCTCAATGAAAGGTCCAGCACTCGCCATGTCGTCGTCGGCAAGTTGATTGAGTGCAATATCAACAATGTCTGCAGGAATGACAGCACCTTGCCAATTGAGACCCAATTCAACTGCTTTGTGCAGCACAGTGCCCTTGACATTATTTACTGTCCATGCAAAGTCGGTGAGGCCGGCCATGTGATGTGCTTCGCAACCATGCACTGTCGTGAGTTTGTGCTTGCTCACCCAAAGTGCACGTTGTGGATCTAGTTTTTCAGCAATATCGGCGAGCCCATTATGTAATTGGGTGCGGATGCCCTCAATCACATCGCGAGAAATAGGTGTCCACTCTGGTTGCTTCGCAAGCGAATCCAAGACATGTTGTTGCATTGGGTTGAGTGAACGGCGAAGCGGCTGCTGCATGGTCATAACTGAATGTGTAGATGTACTTTGCATGTCTGGTCACTGTGTCACAGGGGTGTGTCACGATGCCGTCATGGAAGCAGCAACTACCGAGCAATTCTCAAACAACTCGGGGTCTTTGACAATGCAATTTGCTGCTGCTGCTCGACTACTGAATGCCGAATCTCAGCGCTTTGGGCTCGACGCACCGAGTTTCCGCAGCCCACCACGAGTTGTTGGTGTTGATCGCACAGTGCGCCGTCGCGAACACGGCGGGGTGGTGGCTGTTGCACTTCGTGATCGTCCATTTGTTGCAGTATTGGGAGACATGATCGAAGGCGTCATCGTGGTCAATCGCCTCGTCGCCCCAGTTGCCGACCAGGTACGCACAGCCCTCTGGGCCATTCTTTCAATGCGCGGTTTTATCTCTACTGATTTCACAACGGAGGCCAGCACGAGCATGCGGTCGGATCAGGCCCAAACGCGCGTAGCCTAAAACGGCTAGCCCAGGTGGCGGAATGGTAGACGCGGGGGGCTTAAACCCCCCTGGCACGAAAGTGCTGTATCGGTTCGAGTCCGATCCCGGGCACTAAAAGGTCATTGTGTAGAGAGTTGCCAGATTCCTACGTAACTCTCTCCGAAGCCAACTGGCATGAGCTTTAATCCGGTGAAAACTTGGAGTGCGCAGGGAATTTGTAGCAAGAGTTTTTCAATTTTTGAATCTGTGAGATACGGACCATTCCAAGGTCCATCAGTGAATTCCTTGATTGGGGTAAATCCATGGCGAGTGAGCAACTGACGAATGTCCGTTGCTGTCATCAAATTGCAGTGCGTGTTGTCGGAAAAGCCGTCCCATTGCGATCCCAAATGTTTGTGTGCAAAACCATCGAACTGAGGAGTGACAATCATCAGTCGACCATTTGATGTGAGCGATTGAATGAGAATCTCTATTGCGCGATCTAGCTCTGGTGGATTGAGATGTTCGAGGACATGAATTGATACGACCGCACTAAAGGTTTGAGTGGGAAGTTGCTCTATCTCGTTATAGAAGGCAGAAGTTAGATTACGCAACTTTGCTTTGTTGAGCGCAAATTCAGAAGTATCGAATCCATCAATTTGTCCGAGCGGGGCAAGTCTTGAAATCAGCGTCCCGGTGCCGCAGCCAAAGTCGAGAATGTGGCTGGAGTCGAGATATTTTCTGGCAAGACGTTTGTACCAACCGAGTGCTGGCCGATCGTCAACTTGGCCATTGTTGGTGTAGTAGCTCTTGTCAAACGATTCGGTCACTTCTCTATATTAGGTGTCATTATTTGCTCATAGGTGTGAGGTGCTAGGTCGTAGAATAAACACATGGCGCTGCCGACTGGTACGCCGAAACCTTTCGGCCCGAGTGCTGATTCTCGGGAAAGTTGGTTTCATCAGTTTTAGCTTGACAATTGACGTATGCGAAATTCTTGGCGAGTGTCCAATAATCCACAAAATTTTTGGGAATGTTTTGTTGGTTGAACACCGTTGCGCAACATAAACCTCAACTACTGCTTTAGGGTTTGGTGTATTTGTGGGTCATCGCTTGTATTCAGCAAATACTGGCTACGGAATCCTCCTTGACTTACTGAATTCGCACAAAAATAGGCCGCAGGAACTCAGAACTTTTTGTCCTAAATATAGAACTTTTTGTCCTAAAAGTGTATGCTCTTCGCGTGTCAGTTGTTTTGCCTTCGAATTCAAACCGGTCGGTGAGCCCGTCTCGAGTTGCCACCTTTTTTCTAGTATCCACACTCTTTTTTACGCTTTCTGCTTGCGCACCATCTATTGAAAGTTCAGCGCCAGACCTCGCGGATACAAGCATCCTTGACGTTGCATTGAATGAAATTGACTTCCGATATGAATGGAGCCATGCAGACCTCTCCGGACAAGCTGACGTTCTCGATAGCAATGGGAATGTGGCGAGGCTTACATCCGATAGAAGACTGTTGCTCACCGAAGGATCTTCGGTGCGCCTTAGCGGCTCATCGCTATCAGGTAATTCCGATGCCGAGGTATGGATATTTTCAACACCACGCCTATTGGACAAAATTGAAATTGGCGAAAATGGTCTATTCACTTCACAGATTGCGGTACCAGATGATCTTGAGGTAGGGGAGCACACAATACTTTTCAGTGCCACAACACCGGATGGACGCGTGGTTGCGGTAAATATCCCAGCATTAGTACCCCAACGCACCAACAACCTTGAAACCACAACTACGGGCGAGCAAACAACCTCTACGAATGTTCGCCCACTCATAACATCGACTTCGGTAGCTCCTCAGTCTTCGAC
>CAINTF010000256.1 GCA_903853285.1 uncultured Acidimicrobium sp.
TAGGCATTCAACAGGTACCAAAGTCAGAAGTTGAGGCAGCACATATGTATGGAGCAACCAAGCGGCAGATTCTCGCAAAGGTGCAACTTCCACTCTCCGTTCCATCAATCATTGCTGGCATTAACCAAACCGTCATGATGGCACTTGGCATTGTGGTCATTGCCACGCTCGTTGGTGCCGGTGGCCTCGGACAAGAAATTAATCAAACTGTTCGCCGACTTGAGCCTGGCCGCGGACTCGTAGTGAGTCTTGCAGTGGTTGCTGTTGCGCTTGTACTCGACCGTGTGAGCAGGTCGCTTGTTATTGAGCCTGGCGGAGAACGATTTCACATCAGTCGCAAGTTGATGTACGCAACCATCGCGGGATTGATACTCGCGACAATTCTTGGGCGCGCAATGGGATGGATCGAGTTTCCATTTTCATGGGGAACTTCGTTTGCAGACCCAATCGACTCTGGCTTCGCATGGTTTCGCACAACATTTGATGTCGTCACTCGACCATTCAATGATTTCGTAGTGCGTGAACTCATTGTTCGTGCTCAAACCTGGCTGAATGAGACACTCGCTTGGCAAGCAATCGTTGTTGCTGCCAGCGCTTTTACATATTTTGTTGCTGGTTGGAAATTGTCGCTCACTACCGCGATCGGCATCACCTTCATTGGTCTCACCGGCAGATGGCCCGATGCGGTGGATACGTTGACTCAAACAGTTATTGCAGTGGTCTTCTCCATGCTGATCGCCATTCCTATTGGTATCTGGCTCGGTCGGCGACCGCGAGCAGAATCATTTATTTCACCCTTCTTGGATGCATTGCAAACAATTCCAAATCTCGTATACGCAATTCCATTTGTCATGATCTTTTCTGTTGGCCCTGTGCCCGGCATTGTCGCCGCTGTCGTATATGCAATACCACCGGGAATTCGACTCACTGCTCTCGGCATTCGACAGGTCAATTACGAATCCCTTGAAGCCGCAACCACTTTTGGTGCAACACCGCGTCAAGTGCTGTGGGGTGTACGGGTTCCACTCGCTATGCCATCAATCATTTTGGCGATTAATCAAATGGTGATGATGGTGCTAGCAATGGCAATTATTGCCGGCATGGTTGGTGGCGGCGGACTTGGCTACCGGTCAATTGAGGCACTTACCGGGCCAGATGCTGGTCTTGGCACCGAGGTCGGGATTGCGATTGTGATTATGGCAACAATTCTTGATCGGCTCCTGCAAGCAACCGCCAAACGGTTGCAAGCCCCTGCCGCCTTTTAATACTCGCGAGAAAAATACCTAGCGCGGAAACGCACCGAGCATTTTTGCTGCTTCGAGTGTGTTCTCGAGCAAACAACCGATGGTCATCGGGCCAGTGCCACCAGGCATTGGTGTGATCGCGCCCGCTACAGCTTGCACTGCATCGAAGTCGACGTCACCAACAATTTTTCCGTCGATACGGGAGACACCAACGTCAACAACAGTTGCGCCTGGCTTCACAAAGTCAGCCTTGATCATCCGTGCAA
>CAINTF010000257.1 GCA_903853285.1 uncultured Acidimicrobium sp.
CGCAATCACCAGACTGCCGGGATTCCCTACCGATCGCTCGGTCAACTGGTTTATGCCACTCGGAATTTGTTTTGGCGCTGCATTCAGCGGCATCGGCCTTGGCTTCTCAACAATCCGCGACATCGAGACTCGTTTCTATGATCGACTATTAATGTCGCCAGCACCGCGTCGCTCACTCATCATCGGTCCGCTCCTCACCGCGTGGGTGCGAGTAGCAATCTTGTGCGCGTTTGTCATCCCTATGGGCATGCTGTTGGGGGTTCGATTCACAAGTGGACTGCTCGGATTATTCACTTTGGTTGTTGCAGCCGTCGGGGTCTCGACAATTTCACTCGGTTGGGGCCTCGGACTTGCATTTAGATTTCGCGACATGCGCGGTGCCGCCGTGATGCAGCTCACCATGTTTGTGGTGCTGTATCTCTCGAGCGCACAGATGCCGCTCCCTCTGATGCGCGGTTGGTTACACAACGTTGCACGTATCAATCCAACCACAAACATTTTGCGTCTCGCTCGCGAAGGACTTGTGCTCAAAACTTCACCCGACTACATGAGTTGGTCAAATACTTGGGGTGGTTTGCTTGCAATTGCCGGCATGGCAACGCTCACGCTTGTGTTTGCGCGTCGAGGACTTAACAAACTCGATAAATAAGCAGTTATTGTTAATCCTGTATGCACGCTGCACGTCGCACAAGGCTTCACCGATGCGCACTGTTCTGCGCACTGCTGATTGTCGTAATTCCTACGAGTGGTGTAGCTTCAGCACGTAGCGTTGTCCTCGGTTCGTCGAGCAATGCTGCTGCCGCAAATTTGTCTAGTGCACGTTTGGCGATCAAAAAGGCAATATTTAGTCAAAACGCTGTTGTAGTTCTGAAGGGTGGCACCCTCACATTGACCAATGTCGATAATGTCGCCTACCGCATCAAAGTTGGCGCCACTTTGGTAGTCGTCCCCGCAAAGGGGTCGAAGACCGTTCAGCTTCCCCAACGCGGAACATTCTCTATTACCTGCGCCAAAGCACCAAGTCTGAAGGCAACACTTACCGTCAAGTAACTGAGCGAATCGACCAAAGGAGTCACGCTCATTAGACAACACCCCGCTCGGTGAGGCAGGATGTCGCTGAGGCAAGTAACAGTGCGAGGGAGAACTCTATGAAGGTCAGCATCACCGTCAATGGAACCAAGCAAGAAAAAGAAGTAGAGCCTCGTACTCTGCTTGTACATTTTTTGCGCGATCAACTGCAACTCACTGGCACAAACATTGGTTGTGACACATCGAGTTGTGGTGCCTGCACCGTTCATCTCGACGGCGAAGCAGTCAAGAGTTGCACAGTGCTCGCCGCGCAAGCAGATGGTGGCACGGTGATGACTATCGAAGGTCTAAGTAAAGATGGCGAGATGCATCCAATGCAACAAGCATTTATGGAAAACCACGGACTGCAGTGTGGTTACTGCACACCAGGAATGGTGATGGCATCTATTGGTTTACTGAATGAAAATCCAAATCCAACAGAAGAAGAAGTCCGACTCGGCCTCGAGGGCAACCTCTGTCGCTGCACCGGATACCACAACATTGTGAAGTCGGTGCTCGCTGCGGCGAAGAAATAGGAGACGGTCATGACAATGACAGACAACCGCCAAAATACCGTGATCGGTACGCGGCAACTACGTCGCGAAGATCCTGCCCTCTTAACTGGCGAAGCAAAGTTCACCAACGATCTCAATCTGCCAGGTGCACTGCATCTTTCAATCTTGAGGTCCCCACATGCTCACGCAAAAATTGTGAGCATTAATACGGCCGCAGCAAAGGCTTCTCCAGGCGTAGTCGCCGTGTATACCGGTGCAGAGTTGCAGTCTGAGTGGGCTGGCCCAATGCCATGCGCATGGCCAGTAACTCCAGACATGAAGAACCCCCCACACTTCCCACTTGCAGCGAGCAAGGTGTGTTACGTCGGTGACGGTGTGGTTGCGGTGCTTGCAACCAGCGAGAGCGCATCGCGCGATGCACTCGACCTTATTGA
The DNA here is from genome assembly GCA_903853285.1 of uncultured Acidimicrobium sp. Lineage (GTDB taxonomy): Bacteria > Actinomycetota > Acidimicrobiia > Acidimicrobiales > Ilumatobacteraceae > UBA3006. Next base: position 2,018 of record CAINTF010000257.1, read on the forward strand.
AGTGGAATACAAGGTCCTCAAGGCTGTTGTTGATGTTGAAGAAGCGCTCAGTGATGCCAACATCATCCACGAAGATTTAGGAACGAACAAAAGTTACACCTGGAATTTGAAGATCGAGGCCACCGAGGGTTGCGTCGAAGACGCATTCCAAAAAGCCGCGTTCAAAGTCAGCGAGCGTTACGTTCAGCAACGTTTGTTGCCAATGGCCATGGAGCCACGCGCGGTTGCCGCCGTGCCACAACCATTTGGCGGCGACATCACTCTGTATTCCTCCACCCAGATACCTCACATTCTTAAAGTGATGGCCGCGCTCACACTCGGTATTCCCGAGCAACAAGTTCGTGTAATTGCGCCAAGTGTTGGTGGTGGTTTCGGATCAAAACTAGATGTTTATGCCGAGGAGTTGCTGTGCATGGCACTTGCGCGTAAACACAGCCTGCCCGTGCGTTGGGTTGAAGAGCGCAGTGAAAACTCGATGGCCACCATTCATGGTCGCGGTCAAGTGCAATACGTCGAACTCGCAGCCGACAAGAGTGGCAAACTCACCGCAGTTCGCGTGCGCATCAAAGCCGACATGGGTGCATATCTGCAATTGGTCACGCCTGGCGTGCCCATCTTGGGTGCATTCTTGTATGCAGGCGTCTACGACATCCCGCTGGCTTATGACTTCAGTTGCGATGGCATCTTCACCACGCTCACACCAACCGATGCTTATCGCGGTGCTGGTCGCCCCGAGGCAACGTACGCCATCGAATCTGCAATGGATGCGCTTGCTCGTGAAATGAAAATCGATCCACTCGAATTGCGCAAGCGCAACTTCATTCAAAAAGAGCAGTTTCCTTATGTTGCATTCAGTGGACTGACCTATGACTCCGGTGATCACTTGCAGGCCGCTGAGAAAGCTGCCGGTCTTGCTGACTATGTAGGCATTCGCGCACAACAAGCAAAACAAAATGTTCCTGGTGCCAAAAAGCGTTTGGGCATTGGCATGAGTTCGTACTTTGAAATGTGCGGTCTTGCTCCATCGCGCGTGCTCGCCTCGCTCAACTATGGCGCTGGCGGATGGGAAGCAGCAACAGTCCGCATTTTGCCAACGTGCAAAGTGCAAGTTGTAACAGGCACTTCGCCGCACGGTCAGGGTCACGAAACTTCGTGGGCCATGATTGCATCCGAAAAACTTGGCATCCCTCAAGAAGACATCGATGTGTTGCATAGCGACACCGCGATTTCGCCACTTGGTCTCGACACTTACGGTTCGCGTTCGCTTCCTGTCGGTGGCGTTGCTATTGCAGGTGCTTGTGACAAGGTCATTGACAAGGCTCGACTCATTGCTGCTCATCAACTGGAGTGTTCAGCCGATGACCTCGAGTTTGCTGGAGGAGTGTTCAGCGTCAAAGGTTCACCAGATCGTGCAGTACCGATGGCGGCAATTGCTTTTGCGGCATTTACTGCACACAACCTGCCAGATGGTCTGGAGCCAAACCTCGAAGCGCAATACACATACGATCCACCAAACTTCTCATGGCCATTCGGTACCCACATGTGCGTACTCGAAGTTGACACCGAGACTGGTCAAATCGAGATCCTCAAATATGTTGCCGTTGACGACTGTGGTGTACAGATCAACCCACTTATCGTCGAAGGTCAGGTACATGGCGGCGTAATCCAAGGGCTTGCTCAAGCGCTCTTCGAAGAAGCCGTGTATGACACAGATGGCAACTTGAAGACAACAACACTTGCCGAATACTTGGTGCCGGCAGCAAGCGATGTTCCATCGATTACCACCGCTCATACCGTTACGCCATCACCCACAAACCAGCTTGGCGTGAAAGGCATTGGCGAAGCAGGCACTATCGGTGCTGCAAGCACCGTCATCAACGCAGTTGTTGATGCACTTTCAGGCATTGGAGTCACCTCAATGCCAATGCCAGCATCACCACAAACTGTGTGGCGCGCAATTCAATCAGCAGCAAAAGCAAAGTAACTTCGGAAAATTTCAAGGGAGCACATCGTGATACCAGCAGCATTCGACTACAAGCGAGCATCATCGGCAGCCGAAGCAATTTCACTCGTCGGGCAATACGGCGACGAAGCCAAGTTTTTGGCAGGTGGACACAGCCTGATTCCGTTGATGAAACTGCGCTTGGCCCAGCCTGCGATGCTCATCGACATCGGTCGCATTAAGGATCTCTCGTACATCAAAGACGGTGGGGACTTCATCGCGATTGGTGCGTTGACTCGCCACATGGATGTAGAGAAATCGGCGCTTGTACTCAAAGAAGTGCCTCTGCTCGCCCACGCAGCCGGTCATGTAGGTGACGCTCAGGTTCGTCATCGCGGGACCATTGGTGGATCGCTTGCTCACGCAGACTCAGCAAGCGATCTTCCTGCAACAACTCTCGCGCTCGGTGCAACTTATGTTGCGCAAGGCCCGAAGGGTGAACGACTCATCGCCGCAGCCGACTTCTACAAAGGCTTTCTCGAAAGCGCACTCAAGCCAGACGAAATGCTGACCGAAATTCGTGTGCCAAAAATGAACGGCGCAAAGTGGGGTTTTGAGAAGTTCAATCGCCGCGCTCAAGACTGGGCAATTGTGGGTGTGGCTGCATGGCGCAGTAAAGACGCATCCGGAGTCGCACTTGTCAATATGGGTAGTACCCCAATTTTGGCAACAAGTGTCTCGAAAGCTCTCAAGTCTGGTGCATCAGTTGCAGACGCCGCCGAACAAGCAGCGGCTGAAGCTGAACCTCAGGACGACTTAAACGCATCGAGTGAATACCGCGTGCACTTAGCAAAAGTGCTGGTGCGGCGCGCTCTCGAAAAAGCGTCGGCATAACGATTTCGCTAAACTCGTAACTCTGTCAGTCGCAACTTTTCTTCGGCGTAAACCAACACGCACGCGAGTAGTTGCAATTGCGCTGTACCTAGCGCTGTTTGGATGGTCAATAGATCGTTTTGGTTTGCCCGTCGACCGCATCGCAGTCACCGGATGGATTCTTGTTGCATTTATTTTTGCCAACGTGGGCAAGAAATGGAAAGACCAACTGGCGATGTTCCGTGACTGGTCAATCTTTGCGGGAATGTTGTTTGCATACGAATACAGTCGTGGTCTTTCCGA
>CAINTF010000258.1 GCA_903853285.1 uncultured Acidimicrobium sp.
CGCTTCAAGCCGTACGTTCTCTGCTTCAGCAAGCTCGGAAAGATCTTGAGAATCCTGGAGTCTGTCGAACTGCTCATCACGTTCATTTTCAGTCTGTTCAAGGATCTCGTCGAGTTGATCAATGTGAAATTGCTTTTCGTCAAGTTGTTTGTGCAATAAATCAATCGTCTTCTTGAGCGATGCAATGTCGGCACCAATGCCTGTTTCGGAAGCAACAGGGCTCTGCACTTGCCGACCTAGAGCCGCACGCGGTGGTGCCTGAATAGGCAATTCTGGCTGCATGGTTGCTGCGTCAATAATCATCGCGGCAATTTGTTCACGCTTAGGTTGAGAGGTCGCAACCACAGTTGGCTTTACGGGCTGCGGCCACATGATCGTGATGTATTGCTCGCTCAGTGTTTGCGCGCCGCAATAAGCATTAAAGGCCTTGAGTGCGTCAGGGGTGGTGACGTGTGCGATGTGTGCAATTCCCAACAGATCATGAGCGAGTTGCGCGGTGAGCGAGGCTTCTAGATTTTTTCCTGCTGTGTATTCAATGATGATCGGAAGTCTTCGCGAAAGCGCATCCAAAGAATCTGCACCGAGCGCCTGGCCATCGTCGGGGGTGGCAATGATGCGAACTAGTGGAGCGATGCGACGCTCGGCGTCATACACCTCGACTATCTGTGAAATATCGCTACACAGCTGCAGCAATGCTTTTGGCGGAACTTCTGCGGGTCGACGCGGTACTACGGAATCTTTTCCGGCGATATGTCGCATGCGAACATCGAAAACCAATTGGCCGCGGTGAGGCGCAATCGTGATCGTTGTTGTACGCCCCGACCCTGTTGCCTTAAATGTCTCAGAAATTTCGGCACGAAAGACTTCATCATCGGGTGATTGCCTGACTCGGATGCGCATATTTGCTGGCATGCGGTCAGACGGAAATTGACGATTGAGCCAGTCCTTCACTTTGTCGTTGCACGCCTGACGAATCTCCTCGGACCATTTCTTGGTCGGCAGGCTCACGGCATAAGTGGTCATCATGACCCCATTTACGCTAACGACAGGACCTATGGTTGCGAAGTGAGTTTCCGCGATGTTTTCAGCCTGTGGTGTATCAGCCTTTCGTTTACTTTTACGATTCCTCAGGCTTACCGAGTAGTACGGCGCAACACCGTTGAAGGGGTTTCTGTATTTTCGCAGATGCAGAGTTTGAGCGGTTCAATTTTGTGGGTCGTTTATGGGATTGTTGCACATACCTATCTGGTGGTCACAGCCAACGTAATGACGATCGTTGGTTTTGGAACGGTAATTATTGCTCAGGTGCGCCATCGTGCTGTGACGTGGCAACGGGTTGTCGGTGTATTGACTGGAGTAATTGTTGTTGCAATTGTCTCTGGTGCTGTTTCTCGAGACGTACTTGGTCCAATCGCAGTGGTTGTCGGTGGCACTGGCATCGTGCCGCAAGCAATTCGCGCAGCACGCACAACCCATCTTGTTGGCGTCTCGGTAGCCACATTTGCAATGGTCGTCATCATGTCAGTGTCGTGGGGTATTTACGGACTGATGATTGGTGATCTCTTCGTGGCAACACCAAACGTAGTTATCGTGCCGAGCGCGCTCTTTATTATGTTGCGCGCTTTGCAGTCACACCATCGTTACGGCAAGACCACCGTTGCAACTGCGGTTCCCGCACGTTGATGAGTCGCGGTCAGCGTTACGGTCTGACCTTTCTTGCCACGCACGAGCCACGTGTGCATCACGCGGTCTGGAGTTCCATCACTTTTTGCATCTCCGCTGACGCGAAAGCGCACTCGACCATCTAGTTGACCAAGTTTTACGCGAGGTGCGCCATCAACAAGATCGCTCACTGCCACACCGTCTATTTGCGCGGTCAGAGGTAGCACGATGTTGTGCTTGTGCGCCCATGCACTGATCTCTGTGCCGAGCCAACCCGTGTTGGCAATGCCTATACGTACTCGCCATACGCCGTCGCCAACCGACTGCGCATCGGCAAGTTTGATCTCGATTCGCGGTGATGCAAGTGCTTGAAAGAGTGCGAAGTGCACGTGCTCTTTGACTTCGTCACGCAATTTCGATGGAGGCGCATTTGTCCACGTACGAAAGAAGTCGCAGCCGCCAATTTCTACAGCTCCGAGTTGTGGGTGATCAAATTTCTTCCACGCGGCATATGAGCCAGGTGCATGTGTGTCTGTCCATTTACACACCGCCAAATCTTGCTCGGGTGTTGGCCCCACATACCAAACATCTGTGGGTGAGTGTTCTCCTGTTGCGTGATAAATCGCGTCCCAAAACTCGGTCGTCCAACCAAACACGCCGAGGTGTTCGTAAGCCCAGTCGTCGCCCGCACCGCTCATGGTGTCGCTCTTGTCCCATGTGAGATCTTCGTACACCGAGTGCACCGGATAACCAGTGTGTTGTACGCCAACTTTGCCGAGTTCGTTAAACACCCAAATGTCAAACGGTGGCAGTGTCGAATCGGCTCGCGTGCTCGATGGACGCAACATGAAACCGCCGGCGGTATGGAATGCGTTATATCCGCAAACATTGGTACGTGAGCGAGCAGCGCGCACAAGTGCATCTACTTCTGGTTCCGACATCGGATGGTCGCCCGAACCGAGCACGGTGGTGCCCCAACCCGCAGGGAAATTGCGATTGAGGTCGAGTCCTGCCGGATCGCGTGGCAGTGGAATCGTGAAGCCATCAAAACTCTCCAATAGACCTTCGTCGAGCAAGCGATAGCGAATTTTTCCGGCAGGCGCACCGAGTGGCCCAACAGCAACCATCACGCGAGCATCTTCATCGTGTTCCATCCACGCACCATCAACATCAGGTATGCGCATGGTGCGAATAGTTCCATCACCATCAATGTCTTCAACACTGAGTCCCGGCCAACGATGTCCATCACGCCAAGGCCATGAGCGCACACTTGAGCGGTGATACAAGGGTCGATCGAGAAGCGCATCTTCTGCGCCATCTGGATTGACTCGGGGCACGATATAAAACGTGCGTGTGCGCAACGCTTCGGTGACTTGATCGTGCTTGCCAAAGTTGTTGGCGAGGTATTCCAAGATGAACAATGCGGCAACACTTCCTGTCGCCTCGGTGGCGTGAATGTTGGCATCAATCCAATGCGCAGGCTTGGTGTTGTGCGCTCCAGTTGACGTATCGGTCACCGTAGCGATCCATAAATCACGACCTTTGTGTGACTTTCCGTATGTTTCGAGCGCAACAAGACCAGGGAATTGCTTTTGTAAATCGTGCAACCACGACACCATCTCGTCGTATTTTAAAAAGCGATCAAAGTTGTAGGTCATGTGCCAAGGTTACGCTGTCACAAGGAGGTGAACCAGTGCCGCATATTCCAGTGTTTCAGCACTCGACAGGCAAGTGGCGCCCACGCTGGCGCGGGCGCATTCATGCAATTGCAGTCGCGGTCACGATTCCCGCCGGAATTATTCTCACCCTTGTAACGCCAGCTGGTATTGCGCGCTTAGCTGTCGGTATTTATGCGTTATCACTACTCGCGCTCTATTCAACCTCTGCGTCGTATCACCTGTTCACTCGCTCGTTAAAAGGCCAGCGAACGATGCAACAACTCGATCATGCGATGGTCTTTGTGCTCATCGCCGGTTCGTACACGCCAGTGTGTTTGCTCGCCTTGCCACGCAAAGTTGGAGTGCCGTTCTTGCTGACGATCTGGGCTGCAGCAGCGGTTGGAATGGGTTTGAAAATCACGTGGAAAGCAAAGCGCGTTGGTCACGCGTTGTATTTGATTATTGGTTGGGCTGCGCTCGTGATTTTGCCGTGGGCGTATCACCGTGCTGGTTTCACCAGCTTGTTGTTATACGCGCTCGGTGGAATTGTCTACACCGTTGGCGCCGTGCTGTTCTACATGCAAAAACCAAAGCTTTCACCAGAGATTTTCGGCTTTCATGAAATCTGGCATGTATTCACCGTGGTCGCTGGCATCTTGCAGTTTGCTGGCGTTGGTGTACTTATTTCGCGCGTCGGTTAACACCAAGCGAGACGATGGTGGCCGGAATAAAAAACGCGCGTCCATGAAATGAAACATCGTCCCAATGTTTTGTCGTAACTGGCGCATGCCACGCGCGGATGCGATAGATAAGGAATAACAAGATCAATGCATGCAACGAAATGATTGACCACGCAAAACCCTGCGTGCCGATGATGTCAAGAAATGGAGCAGCGACAAGTGGTCCGATCATTGCGCCTAAGCCGTACAGCGTGACGAGTTGCGATGCTGCAGCACCCATTTGTTCTTGTGACACCCAATCGTTCGTGTAAGCACCACCGACGGCATACAACGGAAAACTGAAACCACCAATTGCAAACAGGAGTGCAGTTGTGAGCCAACTACTTGGCTCTTGAGTGAGCATGAGCAAGCCCATGACAATTACTGCGAGTGAACTGAGAACTCCAATAATCCGACGGTCAATGTCGTCTGATGCCGAAGAGATAGGCCAAGTAAGCGCCATTCCACCGAGGTTGATGGCAGCGATCATGATGCCGACGCGACCAACGCTGAGACCTTCACGTGTTGCAAAGATGACAGCCATGCCGAGCATGCCACCGTGTGCAAGACCAACAAGCAAAATGGTGCCAGCACCTGTTGGAACAATTTTTGCAAGTTCGCGCATCGTGATGTGCGTATTGTTTTCAACCTGAGGAGTCGCTGCTTGTTCAGACATCACAACGGGGATGACAGCGAGCGATGAAACGACAGCAGCGAATGCGAAGCCCGTGAGTGTGCGCGCATCAAAATTGAATACCAACAACTGACCCGCACCATATGCACCGATAGTTACGACGTTGTACATGGCCAGCAGGCGACCGCGAAAAGTATTGCTAGCAAGACCATTGAGCCATGACTCGGCTACGACGTACAAGCCCGCAAAGCAAAAACCTGTACTGCTGCGCATGATGATCCACACGAGTGGAGAGTCATAGACGCCGGTGATCAGTACGGATGCGCTGAGCAAAGAGGCGAGTGCTGCATAGACACGAATGTGACCAACCTGTTTGAGTGCGCGAAGCGTGTACCAAGACCCGAGCAAAAAGCCCGCGTAATAAGCGGTGGTGATTCCGCCACTGACCAAAGTAGGGAGATGTTTGAGTTCGGCGCGAATACCCACGAGTGTGCTGAATACGCCCGCGGTAACGAGCAACAGTGCGAGGCCAGTGAACAACCCCCACGTAGAGAGCAAGATGGTGCGTCGAGTGGAATTGAGGTTGGGGAGGAAACGCACCGCAACAGTCAAGCATGAGAGTTGAATCTGATTGAGGTTCTTTTGTTGCGAGCAACTAGTCTGTTGGCAAGTCGGGTCGCTAGCTCAGTTGGTAGAGCAACGGACTTTTAATCCGCAGGTCCAGGGTTCGAGCCCCTGGCGACCCACTGCAGAAATATGGCGTGATAAGGGGTATCTAATTCAGAGATACTTACCCAAAGGTAATCGCATAGCCAGATATGGTGCCATACTGGAAAGCATGATTACAGCAGCAATTATCGTTCTGGCTCTTGCCCTAGTTGGTCACCTCGCGGTGATGAACGCAGTTGACTCGTTCACTGGTTACGGCGAGCAGAACTCAAACATCAAGTTTTAATCAACTGATCGGCCGTCTCGCGGGGCGAGACTAGAGGCGATGACCACAGTGGACACCTCTGCGAATCAGTTAGATCTTTCGATCACTGGCATGTCGTGTAACGCGTGTGCGATGACGATTGAAAAAGGCCTAAACCACCTCGAAGGGGTTGAAGCCACCGTCAATTTTGCGACCGAGTCTGCACGTGTCACCTTTGATGCTTCGCAAGTCGACACCATAAAACTTGTGTCCCTTGTTGAGTCACTTGGCTACGGGGCACGACCGCTTGCAGAAACAACACCGGACATGTTGGACGCAGAGGTTCGTGAGCGCGTCGTAATGCTCAAGTCGCGTTTGACAGTGAGCATTGCATTGGGCGTTCCAGTTGCGCTGGTGTCAATGTTTGCAGTGTTGCAGTTTGCGAATTGGCAGTGGTTTGCGCTGGCGTTCTCTGCTCCTGTTGTGACATGGGGTGCGTGGCCATTTCACCGAGCTGCATTGATGAATGCTCGCCATCGCACAACAACGATGGACACGTTAATTTCGCTAGGGATTGTTGCGGCAGTTTCATGGTCTATGTGGGCGCTCGTGTGGGGGCATGCAGCTACCAAATCGGTGCACGACTCGATGACAAGCATGGGCAGTGGTGTGCATGTGTATTTTGAAGTGGCCGTTGCCGTCACCATCTTTTTACTGGCGGGCAGATATTTTGAAGCGCGCGCAAAGCGCCGTGCGGGTGATGCATTGCGAGCATTGCTGGCGCTGGGTGCGAGAACCGCAACAATTTTGCGTGACGGCGAAGAAACAACAATAGATGCGGTCTTGATTCGGGTCGGCGACATGATTGTTGTACGCCCTGGCGAGATCATTGCTGCAGACGGCATTGTTATGGAAGGTACGTCAAGCGTCGATGCATCAACGCTCACTGGCGAAAGCGTGCCGGTTGATGTGCAAGTAGGTAGCAAAGTCACGGGAACAACGGTGAACCTGACCGGACGATTAGTAGTGCGTGCGCGTCGAGTTGGCGCTGACTCGACATTTGCGCAAATCACCAAACTTGTGCGCGATGCACAATCCACGAAAGCACCCGTGCAACGACTTGCCGACCGAGTGAGCAGTGTGTTTGTTCCAACTGTGATCCTGTTGTCGCTGGCCACATTTGTTGCGTGGTATTTCATGGGCGATGACATTGAACGCCTAGCAGATGCATTCGAAGCAGCAGTTTCAGTGCTCATCATTGCTTGCCCTTGCGCACTTGGACTTGCGACTCCAACTGCGTTGATGGTGGGCAGCGGACGAGCTGCGCAAATGGGCATCGTGATTAAAGGTGTCGACGTATTGCAAAGCACTCGCCGCATTGACACTGTGGTTTTCGATAAAACTGGCACAGTAACTACTGGTGTAATGCAGCTACTTGATGTTGTGGTGGCATCTGGCGCAACTCGCGCCGAAGTGTTGGGCTTCGCTGGCGCATTGGAATTTGCAAGCGAACACCCAGTTGCCAAAGCAATTGCATCTGCCGCCCGCGCCGAATTGGGAAGCCTGGCAAGCGTGCAACAATTTGAGTCAATCGCCGGGCAGGGAACAGTTGGTGTTGTTGACGGTCACCGAGTCATGGTGGGTGGCGAGCAGCTGCTCAACTCTCGCACCGTGATTATTTCTGGACCTTTACGTGAAGCATTGAAAGTTGCTCGCGACTCTGGCAACACTGCGGTGTTGGTTGCATATGACGGCATGGCTAAAGCAGTGTGCGTGGTAGCCGACCGACCAAAGACCAATAGTGCGGCCGCCATTGCATCATTGCGCGAGCTTGGATTGCGACCTGTGTTGTTGACGGGTGACAATTTGGCTACTGCATTAGCAGTTGCAGAGCAAGTCGGAATTGAGACCGATGATCAACACGTGATTGCTGGTGTGTTGCCTGCGGAAAAAGTGCGTGTCGTCGCAGACTTGCAGGAGCGTGGCTACGCAGTCGCGATGGTGGGCGACGGAGTAAACGATGCGGCAGCACTTGCACAAGCCGATGTGGGAATTGCGATGGGCACTGGTACCGATGTTGCAATGAGTGCGAGCGATCTCACCATTGTGAGCGGAGACTTACGTTTGGTTACCGATGCGATCTTGCTTTCGCGTGCCACACTGCGCACGATCAGTGCCAACGTATTTTGGGCATTTGCCTACAACGCTGCAGCGATACCGCTTGCCGCACTTGGATACATGAATCCAATGTGGGCCGGACTTGCTATGGCATTGTCTAGCGTGTTTGTAGTGAGTAACTCATTGCGACTACGAAGCGCAAAACTTAGTCAGCACACTGCATTTGTTCACGCAACTCGCTAATAGCAGTACTTCTCCAACTATGCACAGTGCGGATATTGACACCAGCTTCGGTGGCAATAGAACGAAAACTTTTGCCCTCTGCAAGTTGATGTAACACGCTGAGAGAACGAGTTCCTAAATTCCAGTTTTCAACTTCCGTGAGCAAATTGGTGAGCTCGTCTTCAGAATTCACTTCAGTTTCTGGGGTCGGGATCATGTCAATCACATCGTCACCCCATGCAACGGCAAGTTGTTTGAGGCGACTGTCGCGCACAAACGCAAAGTATTCAGAATCACGAACCAAGTTGGATGCAATCTTGATCGGTCGCTTGTTGATTGGATACGTGCGGATTTGTATCCAGGCTTGAGCAACTGTGTCGGTGAGAGCCTCGTCAAACCCTCCGCGAGCTAACTTGCCGCGTCGAGCAGCAATAGAAATAAGAGGTGGCAGAAGCCTCTGCAACACAATGCGGGTTGCGAGCTCGTCATTTGCGGCGCGGATAACGAGTTTGAAGAGGTATTGATCGCCGACCGAATCGGTTGCTTCAAGACCAAAGCCCGCTCGTATGAGAACTTCGTCAAGATTGGCAACCCGCTTACCTGGAAGCCCCCATCCATTGACCCTCCGGAGTGTGGACGGTGCGATCGAGAGAGCCGACCACTCCTGAACGAGTGAGCGGACTGTGGACGACTTGCCGGTTGGGTGAATGATGGTTGTGGGACGTGTGAAAGTGCGTGCTGTTTGTGTGGTCATGCAGATGATGATCCGCACAGCACTCACCGCAGGTCTCACCGCAAGCAACGCCGTAAGCAACATTGGGATTACTAATGCTGCAAAGATTGAGAACTATGAGAATCACATTGCCCTCAGGAACTCCTGCCGAAATTGATTTGAGCGTGACCAACCCAGTCATGGGGCTTGTGATCATGCCGGACATCTTTGGATTGAGACCACTATTTGACGAACTCGTTGCACGGCTTGCACGCGAGTGGCAAATGGCTGTCATTGCGATTGAGCCATTTGCTGATCAAACGTTGTCGGCCGACATCGCTGAGCGAATGGCGGTCATGCCGTCACTAAATGATGACGAAATTCTTCGTGACATGCACGAAGCGGCAGATGCACTTGGGATAGATCGAGTTGGCTTGATGGGGTTTTGCATGGGCGGAATGTATTGTCACAAAGCTGCGCGAAGTGATCGATTTGCTCGGATCTCGTCGTTCTACGGAATGATTCATATTCCGGAAGGTTGGATGAGTGCCACGCAAGGCGATCCACTTGCTTATCTCGAGGGCGGCAATGCCGATCGAGTGCTTGCGATCATCGGATCACTTGACCCCTACACACCACCTGATCAGGTGATGGAGTTGCGTGCTGTAGGAGTGACTGTGCAGGAATACCCCGAAGCCGTCCACGGGTTTGCTCATGATGCAGCACGTCCGGCACATCGTGTCGACGATGCACAGGATGCTTTTAGTCGCACACGCGACTGGCTCTTAACTAGCTAGAACGAACTGTCATGCGGTCACGCATGATGATGTGATATCGACGATCTTGTTGCTTGAGCCAACCGAGTCGAATAAAACTTGCAATGGCTTTATTGACACGTTCGCGCGATGCGCCAACCATGCCAGCCAACTCTTCTTGCGTGACAGGCAACACGAAATCGTCGCTGCCACCGGAGAGTTCGAGCAAACGCTTTGCAGTGCGGCCAGTGACGTCAAGAAAAACACTGTCAGCCAAAACCTCGTCCATCACGCGCAAGCGAGTTGCAAGCAACTTGGTGACACCCCACAACATGGTCGGGTGCAGGCGCATCTGTTCCACAACTGGCTCGTATGGAATACGCAGAACGGAACATGTCTCAATCGCGCGAGCCATTGCACTGCGTGAGCCATTGTCGAGCAAACCAAGTTCACCGAACAAGTCGCCATCTTCCATGAGCGCCAACATGCTTTCGCGACTGTCGAGCGGCTTATTGCCAATGGCAATTGCAATTCGCCCACTGAGAACGACAAACAGTGCGTCTGGGACATCGCCCTCATTGAACAACACGTCACCCCGTTGGAGCGTTTGAGACTTGGCCGAAGCAGCAATCGCTGTGAGTGCTTCTGTCGGTGTTTCTGCGAAGAAAGCAGTGTTGGAGAGTATGTCTTCGTGTGTCATGAAGTTATGACGGTACTACCCTAAATGAGCGTGACAACCATGCCTAACGAGATTGTTTGGACAATCGTCGTGGCCGCTGGATCGGGTGCCAGATTTGGGAGTCCGAAGCAGTTTGCAATGCTCGGAGATCGACGAGTTTTGGACTGGTCGGTTGCTACCGCAAGTGCAGTGAGTGCAGGTGTAATTGTGGTGCTACCACCCGACGCCGCTTTGGGTGAAGGCCAGGTTGCAGGTGGCGAAACTCGCAGTGAATCAGTGCGCTGTGGGCTAAATGCAGTGCCGCAAGAAGCAACGATTATCTGCGTTCATGATGCGGCGCGACCCTTTGCCACTGAACATTTATTTAGAGAGACTATTTCTCAAGTGCACAATGGCGCCGATGGTGCTGTGCCTGCAATTGGTGTCACCGACACGATCAAACAAGTCGATGCACAAAATATTGTTGTCAACACTCCAGACCGATCGTCATTAGTAGCGGTGCAAACTCCGCAAGTTTTTCGTGCCGCAATTTTGCGTGAGGCACACGCTTCGTGCCCGGAGGGAACTGATGACGCGACACTTGTCGAGCTGTTAGGTAAGCGAGTTGTTGTAGTTGCTGGTGAGGCACTCAATCGCAAACTCACCGCTCCAGAGGATTTGGAATGGGCTCGTGCTACCGCACGGACCGAAGTGTAAGGAGAACAAGATGGCTACTGCAATACGCGTCGGACAAGGTTTTGATATTCACCGTTTTGAAGACACTCCGAGCGGTCGTGTGCTCGTACTCGGTGGCGTGCAATTTGCGGGAGAACGCGCATTGGTGGGGCACAGTGATGCCGACGTGATTGCACACGCGATTGCTGATGCCTTGCTAGGTGCAGCATCGCTTGGTGATATTGGACAACACTTTCCAGATACCGATCCGAAATGGGCGGGAGTTGATTCGTTGGTCTTGTTGTCGCATGTTGTCGCATTAGTGAAACAGAATGGTTTTGAAGTTGGCAATGTCGATTGCAGCGTGGTCTGTGAAAAACCCAAGCTTGCGCCTCATCGTGATGAGATGCAACGTAAACTCATCGATGTGGTCGGCGCTCCTGTTTCGGTAAAAGGACGCAGAGCAGAAGGTCTCGGCGCACTTGGTCGCCAAGAGGGCATTGCATGTTGGGCAGTGTGCGTGATTGAACGAGTAGCCCAATGAAGCCACGCGACTCTCGACCAGGCAAGGGTCCACGCAGCGGAGCAACCAGCAGCAACAAGCGCTCAGCAGCAGGCGGAAGTGGTCGTAGCGCTGCAAGCGGAAGTGGCCGTAGCGCCGGAGGCAAGCGCGTTGATCCGCGCGATGCACGTCGTGATCCACGAGATGCAAAGCGACCATCGCGTGATGCGAAATACGCGCCGCGCGCAGCAGTGAACACCAAGCGAAGTCGCCCACCGGCACGTGAAAACACTGGGCCGCGCGCGCCACGCCCAGACCAACACGGACTGGGTGGATCACAGATTGAAGGTCGTCAGGCAGTGCGTGAGTTGCTGATTGCACAACGCCGCAAAACGTTTGAGATTTGGGTGTCCAATGATTTGGACGAGAACGATGTGATCAATGACATTCTGGCGTTGGCTGCAGATCAGCGCGTACCAGTGCGTCGCGTGCCACGAAAAGAAATTGAAAAAGAAGCGCGCAGTGAAGCACCGCAAGGTGTGCTTGCAATGGCTGCTCCAATTCCTGATGTCGAGCTTGGCGACTTGCTCGCGCCACGTAAAGGAAATGTTCCTGCTTTTTTGGTCGCCATTGATGGCGTGACAGATCCAGGCAACCTTGGTGCAATCTTGCGCTCATGCGATGGGGCGGGTGTGCATGGAGTGATTCTGCCTCGACATCGCGCAGTGCACATCACACCAACTGCGGCAAAATCTGCCGCAGGTGCTGCCGAGTATGTGCCGATGTGCGTAGTGGGCGGATTGCCAACTGCACTCAAGCAAATGAAAGATGCAGGCGTTTGGATCGTCGGATTGAGTGATGCTGCTGACAAAAACATCTTCGAGATTGGTGATCTGACGTCTGAACCTATTTGCTTGGTGTTGGGTGCTGAAGGTGCAGGTTTGTCTCGACTTGTTAAAGAACGATGTGATTTATTGGTGAGTATTCCAATGGGTGGATCGCTTTCATCACTCAATGTTTCGGCTGCTGCAGCGCTCGCAACATATGAAGTAGTTCGTTCACGCGTTGCCAAGACCAAATAACTCGCTGTAACCTAGACGAGCCGGGTTAGCTCAGAGGCAGAGCAACCGCCTTGTAAGCGGTAGGTCGTGGGTTCAATTCCCACACTCGGCTCCATTACATCAAGTACGGTTGTTGGTATGAGCCAAGAACAACGTCGTCCCCGTCGAGAGCCAGTGTCACGCGGTTCCTCAATCAATTCAACAATGTCTATTGTCGTTGCCGTAGTAGCTGTACTCCTGGGCTTTTTGATTCTGCGCGATATCCGTGGTGGTAGCACCACCGCTCCAGTCGCCGACGATGCAGCAACCACAGACACAGTTGTTACCGACACAATTCCTGTTGAGACGACTGTTGCTGTAACTATTCCGTTAACCGCATTCAAAATTCAAGTAGCTAATGGCTCAAAGGTTTCCGGCAGTGCCGGTCAGTTGACCACCGAGTTGCAGGGTCGCGGCTACATCGTGCAACCCGCAGTAAACGCAAGTGGAATCACACCAAAACAAACCGCAACCGTGGTGTATTACCTGCCAGGTAGCGAAGGCCAAGCAGCGCTTGTTGCAGCCGAACTTGGTGGCGTTGCAACGGCGATTATGCCTGCACCAATTCCGACAGAGGGCGGAAAACTGGGTGAAGCAAGCATTCTGATTTTGTTGGGTACCGATGTTGCAGGCAAGCCTCTTTCTTCGCCAGTACCAACCGTGCCAGTTGCGCCAGCAGCTGTTGATCCAAACGCACCAACCACAGTTCCTGGCGGCTGATCGCGTTCGTTAACAACAGTAATTAAATAAAGCGAGTAACAATCGCCGCTGCTGCTTTTTCAATGCACATGAGTGGCTGAGAAAACGCTTCAGCTTCGCCAAAATTTTCAATCAAACCAAACGAATCAATGCGTTGTTGGGCGTCTACATCGGCACCGCCACATATAACAACTACTGGCTTCTTGAATTGTTGTGCAAGTTGTTGTACGCCACCAACAACTTTGCCGTCAAAGCTTTCGTTGTCTAAATAG
>CAINTF010000259.1 GCA_903853285.1 uncultured Acidimicrobium sp.
CCGAATAGAAGCTCTTGAAGTCCGCTTCAAAATCCCCAAAAACAAAGGAGTGGGATACGATTCAAGAATCATGAGCGAATCACCTGTGCATTTCATCGCCCACTTCACAATCACTGATACCGACAAATACCGCGTGTACGAAAAGGGCTTCTTCCCTATTCTCAAAGCTCATAACGGCACGTTCGTAACCTATGACGACAATGTGACAGTGCTCGAAGGTGCACCCGAAGCAGGTCGAACAGTCGTCATTCAGTTTGAGTCCGAAGCAGCATGTATGACGTGGTGGAACTCACCCGAATATCGCGAGCTTGCAGCGCACCGGCATGCAGGTACCACTACACACTCGATTTCAATTGTGCACGCAATCAAGAAGTAGGCCATGGCATCAAACATCGAACCTCGCAGAGCGACATTTCGCTCGTTTTCCGAATCGACAAAAGAAGATTGGGACGATCTCACTGAGCAGTACAAGGTCGTGCAGGGCCGTGTTGCCGACAGAGTGATTGAGCAACTTGAGATGTTGCGTGGAGAGTTTTTGGGTTACCCAGTCGACCGACTTGAGCACAGTTTGCAAACTGCTACCCGAGCAGAGCGAGATGGCCGCGACGAGGAATACGTGGTGTGTGCATTGGTGCACGACATAGGTGACAGCTTGGCCCCCGACAACCACGAAGCCATCGCTGCAGCAGTACTGAAACCGTTTGTTTCACCAGCCAACCATTGGATGGTTGCACATCACGGAATCTTCCAGGGGTACTACTTCTGGCAACACATTGGCCTTGACCAGAATGCTCGTGATGAATACCGAGACCATGAGCATTACGCCATCACCGAAGAGTTTTGTGCCAAATACGACCAGGTGTCCTTTGACACCGGCTACAAGTCGGAGCCACTCGAACACTTTGTGCCGATACTTCACAAGTTTTTTGCACTTCCCGAAGCTGGCTGACCCACAAGATCCCTGGTATCCGGGACCAGTTGGCTAGGCTTCGGAAGTCTTAATTGTGCGTTTTTTGTAACAATTGAGACACAACTGCAATAAACCCTCAAATAGGAGAAAACAATGAAGAAAGTAATCGCAATTGCATTCGCAATTTCATCAGTATCAGTTGGCCTCGCCGCATGCGGCAGCTCATCGACACCAGCAGACACAACTGTTGCTGTAGTTGACACAACAATGCCTGCTAGCGACACAACAGTTGCTGGCACCGACACAACAATGGTTACTGACACCACTGTTGCTGGCTGATTTTCGTTAATCAGTATTTAAGAGATGGGGCTTGCTGCAAAGCAAGCCCCATTTTTTATTGGTAGACACAAATTCATACCAATAATTTCTTAAGTACCTGTGGAATGAGATCGGGCAAATCTTGGGCGATTAGCCCGATGCCAAATAATCTTGCTGCCTCGGCGTGCATCCAAGTTGCAGCGGCGGCCGAATCAAACGGCGTCATGCCTTGAGCGATCAAGCCGACAATCATGCCCGCAAGCACATCTCCGGTACCAGCAGTCGCAAGCGTTGCAGGCGCAATGTCATTAACAATGAGCGACCCATCGGTCGATGCAATAACAGTTGAAGAGCCCTTGAGTACAACTACAGAATGAGAAATATGAGCGGCCTGAAGAGCTTTCTCGGATTTTGGACCATCCAGATTGAAGAGTCGTGAAAATTCGCCCTCATGAGGGGTGATTACGCAAGTTCCCGAAATTGATTCGAACAGTTTGTTCGGATCATTCGAAAAACTCGTGAGAGCATCTGCGTCCAGCACGACAGGTACGCCACACTGCAATACTTCGAGAACCCGACTGCGCGTGAGGTCTGACACACCAAGACCCGGACCGAGCAGAATTGCCGAAATTTTGCGCTGCCTGACGATGTCGATGATCGAATCTGTCTCGAGAAGTGGAAGAACAATGGCGTATTCCATTGCTGATGCGTACGCGTTGACTCCATGTGGTGGCACAGCAACGGTGACCATGCCACTACCCACTCGCATTGCAGCTCGTGCTGCAAGTCGAGCAGCACCAGCCATTGGAAATCCACCAATAATCAAGATGTGTCCACGCGAATACTTATGTGACTCTGTTGTGAGATAGGGCAACCTATCAATCCACAGAGAAGAGGAATTAATTTTCGTGTCCAGAGACTTGACTGTAGTCACTTGTGGTACTTCGGCAACACCTGCGTCGTAGAATTTATGTACAAACAGAAACGAGGTTGAATATGAACACCGTTCGCAAGATAGTCGTCGGAATAGATGGTTCGCAAAGTTCAATCAATGCTCTCGCTTGGGCGCTACGTGAAGCGAAGCGACATTCTGCCGCACTACATGTTGTACACGTATGGAGTCTTCCTCCAGTTGTTGACCCAATGGGAGTCGCAATATTTTCACCAATCGAAGAGCTTGAATCGGCTGCTCAAGGTGTCATGAAGCATGTCATGGAGACGGTAAAGAGTCTCGTGGGCGATACTGCAGTCACCTCATCTGTCGAGCGCGGAAGCGCTGCCCAACATTTGCTTGACGCTGCAAGCACTGCCGACATGGTGGTCGTTGGTCGCCGTGGACATGGTGGATTTCTAGGACTGCTGATTGGATCCGTCGCAGAACAGATTGCGCATCATGCAAAGTGCCCAGCAGTAATTGTGCCGCTGTAATAAAAGGAAATTTATGGACATCACTGGAAAACTTGTAGTCGCAGCAATCACTCACGACGAGACCCGAATTTGGGCTACCGATGCACACCGTGGAGACAAACCAGAGATTGTGGCTCGACCAAGCTTGGAACATGTGCATCACCATGTTCGTCAAGCTCAGGCAAATCACGGCCACGAATCAAATCGATTTGAAGTGCCCTATCTCGAGGGGATTGCAACGGCAGTCGCACCCGCAGGTCAGATTCTGCTTGTGGGCCATGGCAAAGGGAAATCAAATTCAATGCTGAAGGTAATCCAGTTTCTTGAGCGCCATCACCCGAAAACTGCAGAGAAGGTAGTCGCAGCGCTTGATATCAACGTTCCAGCACTCACCGAGCCGCAGATCTTGGCGGCCGCACGGGAATGGTTTGAAGACCACAAAAACGGTTAGTCCCGTTAGTCGCCAATCAATACCGTTCTTGGCGCAACCGAAGTTTCGCTCACCGAAATAGCTGCACGAATTCTCTTTTCAGCAATAGAGGCTGCGTCTTCGCTTGCGGCATGAACCTGAGCAATCACTGTTGAAGGCTCTACCTTGTCGCCGAGACTTGGCAATTTATTAACACCGACACTCCAATTGACGGGGGCTCCGGGCTGAGTGCGACCACCGCCCAATACCACCACAGTCATACCAATCTCTTTTGCTTTCACACCACTCACCCATCCAGACACATCAGCTGTCACATTGCGTACGACCGATGCTTTGACCAAATAGTTTGCAGACGATTCCACAAAGTCTGCTGGACCGCCGAGCGCAGTAACCATTTGCGCAAACTTCTCTAGTGCACGCCCAGATGAAAGTGATTTTTCGAGAGCCATCACTGCCGATGCGGTATTGGAGGCAAGACCTGAGTCAATAAGAACCATTGCTCCAAGCGCAATGACAACTTGATGCATGCGGTCTTCTCGAGTTCCCTGCAGATAGTCGAGTGCATACTGCACTTCGAGTGCATTTCCCGCTGCACTTCCCAGTGGTTGATCCATGTCTGTCACTAGTGAATGACACTTCACACCTGCACCTCGGGCTACATCGGTAATCGTTTTAGCTAACTCGCGAGCGTCTTCGAGTTTGGACATGAATGCTCCGCCACCCGTGGTTACATTCATCGCCAGCACATTGGTGCCACTTGCTAGTTTCTTCGACAAAATTGACGAGCAAATGAGTGGAATGCTCTCGACGGTGCCAGTGACATCTCGAATTGAATAGAGCCTTCGATCCGCTGGGGCAAGATCGTTTGTTTGGCCGATAATTGCACAACCAACCGTGCGCACAATCTCATGAAACCGATCATCGGTTGGCGAAGTCGTATAGCCAGGAATTGATTCCATTTTGTCAGTTGTGCCACCCGTGTGACCGAGCCCACGGCCTGAAATCATCGGGACAAACGCCCCACATGCTGCAAGCATCGGCGCAAGCATCAGGCTGACTGTGTCGCCAACACCACCTGTTGAATGTTTATCAACTACTGGTCCGTCAAGATTCCACGAGATATTGGTGCCGCTTCGTCGCATCGCATCGGTCAACAGCACTGTTTCATCGATATTCATTCCGCGAATTCGCACCGCCATCGCAAATGCTCCAACCTGGGCGTCGCTCAGTGAGTTATCCGTGATGCCAGACACCAAGTCTTCGATCATTTGCCGATCGAGCACACCACCGTCCCGCTTAATTGCGATCATTTCGGCGGCGGTGAGATGGTTCATATGTAATTTCTATGGTTAGCTGTTGTCTTGCGAGCTTTCTTGCTCGGCAATCTGCTTGTGCACTTCAACCATGTCGACTTCACGAATTGATGTAATGAGCTGCTCCAACGATGCCGCTGGAAGAGCGCCGGGTTGAGAAAAAAGTAGTACCCCATCGCGAAACGCCATGATGGTTGGAATGCTCTGAATACCAAGCGAGCCGCCTAATTGCTGTTCGGCTTCGGTATCAACCTTGGCAAATCGGATGTCGGGATGAGCATCAGATGCTTTCTCAAAGATTGGGCCAAACATCTTGCATGGGCCACACCACTCCGCCCAAAAGTCGACGAACGTAATTCCATCACTCATCACCGCTTCTTCAAAAGTGTCGAGCGTGAGATTGACTGTGGCCATGTTTATCCTCTCGAGAGTCCTGGTGTTGCCTTGAGGCCAGCGATCAATTCAGCCATTTCAGCCTTCGTGAGTTTTGCCTCAGGGTGTCTGCCAAATTGAGTGTAATAACTCGGTGGCATGAAACCAGAAGTGACTGCAATTACCGTATTTTTTGCTCGACGCTGGCCTTTGTCAAACTCGGAGTAATTCACAGCTTGACGACCTTCATCAACATGCGACTGCACGACCCACGAGATCGGTGCAACGCTTGCATACGACGGATACTTCACTTCATTTGAATGACACCCGAAGCAAGCTCGCACCATGAGTTCTCGTGTGCGCGGAGTTGCCCACTGGGGTTCACCGGTTATTGGTGGGTTGGAGTGACTACGACCATATGGAATTGCTTGGATAGCAACCATGGTGCCAAGAGTCGCCGCAAAAATAACCGTAAGTAACCGCACGTTGGTGAGCTTGGACACAGTGGATGTACTTTTTCGCTGTGCTCGCACGATGTACCAGGCAGTTGGTGCAGCAACGAAGCCGATGATGACTACGAAGCCGAATGGGGGCATGCCAATGAGCACGCTGATTCCAATGAACGCCAGTGCCATGATTCCGACTACTACCGCAGTGAATTTAAACGTCTTCGCCAAGTCCCATAACCAGTCGATAATTACGCGAATAAGACTGATTAATTTGGAAATTTTCATAGATTCACAATACGTGTACGAAATAGATAGGAACGTCACTATTCATCCAAGATTTGTCCAATTTTGTTATTGAGTGACAAGTGTTATGAATAACTGCCATAAATATCGGTTGCTATGTAACCTTACGAGATGAAAATTCTGGTAATCACAGCGCACCCTGATGACGTCGATTTTGGTGCCGGCGGAACTGTCGCAACATGGATTTCCGAGGGTCACGAAGTTGTCTATTGCCTCGTTACCGATGGCCAAGCTGGTGGTTCCGATAACACAGTGACCCGAGACGAAGTTGCGGCGCTACGTCGACGCGAACAGACCGCTGCAGCAAACATGCTCGGCGTAACCGAACTTCATTGGTTGGGCTTCCCCGATGGTGCAGTAGTCGCCGACCTCAACTTGCGTCGCGAAATCAGTGCAGTAATTCGTATTGTCAAACCCGATCGTGTGCTCACCCAATCAGGAGAGCGCAACTACAACCGTATTTACGCGAGCCACCCAGACCACTTAGCAACTGGAGAAGCGGCTTTGTGTGCGGTGTATCCAGATGCACGAAATGAGTTTGCATTCCCCGAGTTGCTAAGCGAGCGTGGGCTCGTACCGCACAGCGTGCCTGAAACATGGATCATGGCCGGGCCTAACCCGAAACACTTTGTAGACACAACAGACGTAATTGATAAAAAAATCGCTGCGCTACTTTGCCATGCCAGTCAGCACACGGACCCTGCGGGTCTGCCGGAGCGCATGCGCGGATGGGGCGAAATGATCGCTGAAGCTGGTGGCCTACCTAAAGGCAGAACGGCAGAAGCGTTTTTAGTTGTTGATACGAAATAACTAGTGCAGTAGTTAGTAAAACTGTGCGCTACGGCGCAACTGTTGTAACTGCAGGATCGACAATTGTTTGTGGTGTGGTGTCGACAGGCAATGTGGTTTCTGGAGGCAAGGTTGTTTCAACAACTGGTGCCGATGTATCTACAGGCTTTGGCACGTCAGTAGTCGTTACAAAAACCCAACTGACGTCTGGCATTTGAGATGAAGGCTTAGGTGTTTGCGGTTGACCCAGCCAGAACCCGAATGAAATAAGAAATACGACAATTGAAACAAGCGTTGAGTTGCGCGGACGCCGAAACTTCATCGTCCCTCACCCACTTCGTTGACTTTGAATTCAACATACATGTCGCGAAGTTCTGCAGCAATACGGCGACGCAGCTCTCGCTCTACTTTCCACTGCTGCACCGGCAATGATCTACCGGCAACGCGCACTTCTACGTTTTCGGCGCCCAAGTCGTCTACGCCGGTGACACTTGGTACTTCAATAAGCAATGGTGCAATCTTTGAATCTGTACCTAACTGCGCACACACAGCATCAATGCGCGAGATGGCATCCTCAATATCGCTCTCACGTGGCAGTGGAACAATGACAAGCACGCGCGACCAGTCGCGCGACATGTTGACGTTGTGGCGCAAAACGCCGTTAGCAATGCTCACCAAGTCTCCATCAAATGTGCGCACCTTGGTTACGCGCAATGTCACTTCTTCTACACGACCCTCGACCCAGCCAACAGAAAGAAGTGGTCCCAGACGTACGACGTCGCCAACACCAAATTGGCGCTCGGCAATGATGTACAAACCGGCAATAACGTCGCCCACCATTTGCTGCGCACCAAAACCCAGACCAGCACCTGCGATAGACCCCAAAAACACCAAGGCCGAAGATGGCAAGCTCAGGCGCAGCAACACCGACGTTATGACGACTGCGATGACGCAGAAATTGATGCCCCAGCGAAGGGCACCGAGAACTGCAGCTCGGTGCGCACCAGTCGTCAGAGTAGAAAGATCGCTTGAGTCAAGCTTGTTGCGCGACTTGACCTGAATGATTTGCTGATCTGCAAGAAAAGCAACAAGTCTCATCAGCACATGACCGCCCGAAATGCTCATGATGATGACTACGAGGTCGGTGCGCAACCAATTAGAAACGGCATCTTTGCCAGTGGTTGCTGCAAGCAGTGCTATTGCATTCATCGCTACAAGACTACGAGACTTTCACTCTGCGACTGTGGCAAGCACGTGGTGCGAACTACAGGGACTTTGGTATATCAATCACAGCGTCAACACCGCCATTGGGCGACTCGCGAAGCTCGACTCTCATGCCACTCGCCTGAGCCAATTGCGCCACAATTGCCAAACCGAGCCCACTTCCCGTTCGCCGATTGGAATCAACGTCCGCTCTCCAAAACCGATCAAAAGCACGCTCGCGCTGCTGCGATGACATACCGCGACCCGAATCAGAGACCACGATCTCTACGGCGTCGGCAAGCGCCAGAACTGTAAGCGTGATTTGAGACTTTGGAGGAGAAACTTCAAGTGCATTGTCCATGTAATTATCAATGATTTCTCGCAACGCAAGTTGATTCGCATCAACCATCAATACTTCTGGGGCTTGTACATCAATAGAGATTTCGTGTTCGTCGGCAAGATACTGCCATTCTTCAGCTCGGTCACGCACTATTTCGCACACATCAAGTTTTTCTTTTTCTAAAACTGCACCTTCAGCTCGAGCAAGGTGCAGCAATTGTTCAGTGAGATGTGTCAATCGATCTGTTTCGTTGAGGGCCTCGTCAATATGCTCTCGGGCCACCAAAGGTTGAGTTTGCACTAGTTCGCTCGCCTGCTCAAGGCGGAGTCTCAGCGCGGTTAGTGGGGTGCGCAGTTGATGCGATGCGTCACCCGCAAACGAACGTTGACGATCGATAAGGCCGCCCAATCGAGATGCCATCGAGTTGAACGATCGTGCGAGTTGGCGAGTCTCACGCGGCCCGCCTTCAAGCGCAGTCGCCGAGAGATCACCAGCAGCTAGCGCATCGGTTGCTGCACGCAATTCCCCAATTGGTTGTGACACTGTTCGTGCAAAAACCAAGGCGACAGCAATTGCCATCGCAATCGACACTCCTGCGGCCAAGAGCAAACTTTGCATCTGCTTTTGAATGTTTTTATCAAGAACAGTTTTGGGATATGTGATTCGAACTACACCAAGAACATCAGCCCCACTCAAAATAGGAACCGCTACATAAACCAATTCCCCACCGATGGTGTTTGATAGTCGGGTACCCGATGACGGGGATCCCAGCAATGCGGCGGAAACTTCGGGACGACTCACATAATCAGTTCCGAGCACGAGCGTTGAGTCAGTGCTCGCAAGCAGATAACCGTCACC
>CAINTF010000260.1 GCA_903853285.1 uncultured Acidimicrobium sp.
AGCGTTGACTCCAAGTCGTATTGCTTCACTTTGTTGTGCTGCTGCGCGCGCACCAAGTGATGCAATCTGTATTTGATATGGCAGGGTCGCATTTGTGAGCGCGTATGTACTGGTGTTTGGAACTGCTCCTGGCATATTGCCAACTGCGTAATGGATGACGCCATGAGTTTCGTACACGGGGTCAGTGTGCGATGTTTCGTGAGTAGTTGCAATACATCCACCTTGATCAACTGCAACGTCGACTATCACCGAGCCTCGTTTCATGTTGCGCACCATGTCTTCACTGACAACAATTGGTGCTCGTGCACCAGCAACAAGCACTGCGCCAATTAATAGGTCGGCATCGGCAAGCACGCGTTCAATTGCACCGCGGTTCGATGCAAGTGTTGTTGTGCGACCAATACAAATTTGCTCGATGTGTCTCAGACGGTCCAGATTTCTGTCGAGGATGATTACTTCAGCTTGCATTCCCGCAGCAATCCATGCAGCGTTGTATCCAACATTGCCTGCACCGATGACGACGACTTTCGCCGGACGAACTCCTGGAGCACCACCCATCAAAACACCACGACCACCTTGTGGACGTTCGAGGAAGTGCGCTCCAGCCTGAGTGGCAAGCCGACCAGCAATTTCGCTCATCGGTGCAAGTAGCGGCAGGGAACCGTCGCTGAGTTGCACAGTCTCATAGGCGATTGCTGTTGTCTTCGATTTTTGTAGCGCTGCGGCAACTGCTGGGTAGGCCGAAAGATGCAAGTAGGTAAACAGCGTGAGGTCTGATCTCAAAAAACCGAATTCCTCGGCCTTTGGCTCTTTGACCTTGACAACCATTTGCTGGCTCCATGCATCAGCGGCTGTCGGCACAATCGTGGCACCCGCTGCAACGTATTCGGCGTCGCTGATGGATGCACCTTCGCCAGCGCTTTTCTCAACAAATACTTCAATACCAAGTCGTTCAAATTCGCGCACGCCATCCGGGGTGAGGGAGACACGGCCCTCTAAAGTCTTGATTTCTTTGGGCACACCGAGAGTATTGATGTTTGATGCCATAACCCGACACTACGCCCAAAGGGCTGCAGCCATTTAGTGGCTCGGTATTTCGTGGCACTTGACACTGCTGGTTAGTGTTGTGATATGAAATCGTTCAATAACTACATCAACGGTAAAGAAGTTGCAGCCCAAGACGGGCGCACAACGTCAATCATTGATCCCGTAACCGGCAAGCAATATGCGACGGCAGCATTGTCTGGACCAGCCGACGTCGATAGCGCAATGAAAGCTGCCGCAGATGCGTTCGATTCGTGGAAACACTCAACGCCATCGGTGCGCCAGAAGGCAATCAATGACATCGCCGATGCGATGGAAGCCAACATGACCGAATTGATTGAAGCCGAAATCGAAAACACTGGAAAACCACGGGCTATTACGTTTAACGAAGAAGTGCCACCAATGATGGACCAGATTCGCTTTTTTGCTGGTGCTGCGCGCATGCTCGAAGGTAAGAGTGCAGGCGAATACATGACCAACTTCACTTCATATATACGTCGCGAACCAATTGGTGTTTGTGCTCAAGTCGCACCATGGAACTATCCATTGATGATGGGCGTGTGGAAGTTCATTCCAGCAATTGCCGCAGGCAACACCACAGTGCTGAAGCCAAGTGACACGACACCTGCTTCGACTGCATTGATTGCAAAGATTGCTGGTGAAGTGCTGCCTCCAGGCGTACTCAACGTCATTTGTGGAGATCGTGACTCTGGTCGCGCAATGGTCACACACGACACTCCAGGAATGGTTTCGATCACGGGTTCAGTTCGCGCAGGAATGGAAGTAGCGGGAGAAGCAGCGAAGAGTTTGAAGCGCGTACATCTCGAGCTCGGCGGAAAAGCACCTGTCATCATTTTTGACGACGCAGACATTGATCTGGCCGTAGAGACAATTGCAATGACCGGATATTTCAATGCTGGTCAAGACTGCACTGCAGCAACTCGTGTAATTGCTGGGCCAAAGATCTATCGCGACTTTGTCGATGCACTCACAGAGGCTGCAAAAAAGACAAAGACTGGCAAGCCAGGTGACGATGTGCTGTACGGACCACTGAACAACGAGACCCACTTGAGCAAAGTCAAGGGATTCGTTGACCGCACGCCTAAGCACGCTCGAATCACAACAGGTGGTTCGCAAGTGAGCGGAGCTGGTTACTTCTTCGAGCCAACCGTGATCTGTGATCTCAAACAGCAAGATGAGATGATTCAGAATGAAATGTTTGGTCCTGTCATCACAGTTCAGCAATTCAGCGATGAAGAAGAGGCACTGAAATGGGCCAACGGAGTTGAGTATGCACTTGCTTCGTCGGTCTGGACTCGAGACCTGGGGCGTGCAATGCGCATGACCAAAAATCTTGACTTCGGTTGCGTGTGGGTGAACACTCATATTCCGATGGTGGCTGAAATGCCTCACGGTGGATACAAGAAGTCGGGCTACGGTAAAGACTTATCGGCATACGCTTTGGACGATTACACGCGCATCAAGCACGTGATGATCAACCTCAACAGCTAAATCACCTACCATTTCGTTAAACAGCATGGGGGACAGAGTGGAAAATAGTGAGCGCGGCTCGGTTGAATTAATCAATGTCACCAAAAAATATGGTGATGTGCTCGCTGTCAATGGCATAAATTTGCAAATAAAAGCAGGAGAGTTCCTTTCACTGCTCGGCCCATCGGGTTGCGGTAAAACAACAACGTTGCGGATGCTCGCCGGATTTGAGCAACCAGATGAGGGCTTCATTCGGATCAATGGCCTTGAGGTGCAAGGCGTGCCGCCATACAAGCGAGATGTCAACACGGTGTTCCAGCACTATGCACTTTTCCCTCACATGTCGGTCGCGGAAAACGTTGCATATGGCTTGCGACAAAAAGGCGTCAACAAGATAGAGACCGCGACGCGTGTGATGGAAGCACTTGACATGGTGCAGATGACCAAGTTAGCGGAGCGCAAACCACGACAGATGTCGGGCGGACAGCAACAACGCATTGCGGTTGCACGTGCACTTGTTAATCGACCAAGCATCTTGCTTCTGGATGAACCTCTTGGTGCACTCGACCGCAAATTGCGCGAAGAGATGCAAATCGAATTGAAGTTGTTGCAGAGCCGACTCGGAATCACTTTCGTGTTCGTCACTCACGACCAGGAAGAAGCCATGTCGATGTCGAATCGCATTGCCATCATGCTCGACGGACATATCGAACAGTTGGGTGACCCTGAAACTGTGTATGAGCATCCAACGTCTGCGTTCGTAGCCGGGTTTATTGGACGCAACAACTTCTGGCAAGGTATTGCAACCGAGCACGGTGCAACTGCCGACGATGGCACCGTGTTTGTGGCAACTCGGCCCGAAGAGAACGTGCCCAATGGCGAGGCGGCCCTTTCGGCCGTTCGTCCAGAGTGCATCAACTTGTCTGCAGTACAACCAGCCCAGACGGCCAACTCAGTTGAAGCAAAAGTCGCCGGCGTGTCGCACTTTGGCGACGTCTTGCAATATGTAGTGAGCGCCAAGGGTCGTGACATTTTGGTGATGGTCGCTCGGACAAACCCTGCGCGCTTTGCACTGGGCGAGACAGTGTGGTGCTCGTGGTCGGCTGAGGACGTGTATTTGTTCTCGGCTAGGCAAGCCAGCGTTGTTATGGCGGCTCCGGCACATGACTAATATCAAAACCAACTACTACAAGGGGAAATGACATGGCAACAGAAAACTCAAAGCAGAATCCAAAACAGCTCAACATGTTGGCTCCGGACAGCTTTCGAGAGAAGCTTTCGCGCCGTGCATTTTTGCAAGGCGGAACTGCGCTTGCAGGATTTGCATTAATCGCTGCTGCTTGTGGTAGCTCATCTTCTGATGGTGGCGCAACAACTGACACGGCAGCCGCTGGTTCGACCGACGGATTGGCAAGTGGCGATTGGAGTCGTGTAATCAACACCGCAAGTGGCGAGTTGGCCATGTACACGTGGGGCGATTACAACGATCCAGAACTCGTAGGTGCACTTGCTGCATCAACCTTGAGTGTGACCATGAAGGTTGACTACTACGCAAGTAACGAAGATTTGATTACCAAGTTGGCAACAAGCGGCGGCACAAGCGGCTTCGACATCGTTGTACCAACTGGCCCATACATTTCACAGATGGTCGAAAAGGGCTTGCTACAGAAGTTGGACAAGTCGTTGATTCCGAACATGGTCAACGTTGATCCGTTGTACCTCGGTCAGGCTTGGGATACAACAAACGATTATTCGGTGTGTAAGAACTGGGGAACAACTGGTTTCTTCTATGACACAACCAAGATCTCCAAAGAACTCACAACGTGGCAAGACTTCATTGATACATGCATGGGCGAAGCTTCGGGTCAGTGCTCAGTCATTGATGCGGCACCTAACTATTGCGGCATGTACTTTTGGGCAAATGGCATCGATTGGAATACCGAAGATGCTGCGAGCATCGACGCAGCCGAGAAATTCTTGGTTGATGAGTTTGCTCAGCACATCAAGGCATTTGATAGCTACCCATCAACGAAACTTGCCGAAGGTGCATATTCGATCGCAATGGCATGGAATGGCGATGCTCGTCAGGCATACGTTCGAATCGCAGATGCTGGTGGCACTCCAGAAAATTGGAAGTGGGTACTTGGTGCACCAGACACCGAATTGTGGATGGACAATTACTGCATTCCGGTTGGAGCACCAAACCCTGAGGCAGCACACGCATGGATTAACTGGGATTTGATTCCAGAGATTTCAATTCGTGACTTGCAATACCACGGTTATCACACCGGCATGAAAAACATGTCTACTCTGATCGGCGAGATTGCACCAGATCTTGAAAAGGGTGACATGATTTTCTTTGGTGATGACCAAGTCAAGACCATGCATACCCAAGTCATTACTCCAGCACTGGATCGACTCATCGACATTTTGAACAAGTCGAAGGCAAAGGCCGGAGGCTGATCTGGGGTGACCGAAACGGTCGCAACACGATTGAGAAAGCGATTTCACGGGCCAAAGTATCTACTCGCCCTGCCTGCAATCATTTGGTATTTGCTCTTTTTCGCATTGCCAATTGCTTTCATCGTGTTTTATTCGTTCGGCACCAAGGACTCAACGAAACTTTTGCCAGTTGATTTCAGTCATCTTTCAACTCACAGCTATTCCGCAGTTTTCGACGAAACCTTCTTTAAGACATTTAGGGGGACACTCCGGATAGCGGTGATAGCAACAACTTTGTGCGTGTTGATCGGTTTGCCTGTTGCCTATTTTGCAGCGTTCAAAGTCCCAGAGAAGTGGAAAGCGATCATTCTGGCTGCAGTTGTGGTGCCGAGCTTTACGAGTTTCCTTATCCGCACAGTTGCATGGCGAATACCACTAGCCCCTAATGGCACATTTTCTAAATGGCTGATCGGTATGGGGTGGATTGGGCAGAACGGAATTCAAATTCTGGAAACACCACTCGCGGTGCAAATTGCGATTGTTTACAACTATCTCGGGTTCATGATCTTGCCGCTCTTCGTGGCACTTGACCGAATTGACGTGCGCATGCGTGAAGCCAGCAAAGATTTGGGCGCGGGACGCGTGGCAACTTTCTTCGGTGTTACGTTGCCACTTGCAGGTCCGGGCATCGTTGCGGGTGTGTTACTCACATTTATTCCAATGTGCGGTGACTACGTGACCGCAACTGTGCTTGGTGGAGCAAAGGGCAACATGATCGGTGCGATGATCGCATCGCAATTTAGTGGCGCTCAAAACTGGCCACTGGGTTCTGCCATGGCGATCTTGATGATTGCCGCCGTGTTGTTGTCGCTTGGTGTTGGTTTTATCGCAATGAAAATCGTGCCACTCGTGAGCTCGCTCGCTTCGCCTGCGGTTCAGAACCTGCGGCGCAAGATGCACGCAAGGGCCCTTGAGCAAGCGAAACATGTAAAGCCAAGCACCAGAACGAAGATTGAAGTGTTGCCAAAAGTGCTTGGTGTGTGGACAGTGCTAGTGCTGGTGTTTTTGTTTATTCCAATCCTGCTGGTGTTTTTGCATTCGTTCAACAATGGCGGCTCGTTCACTATTTGGTCTGGAAAATCGAGTACCAAATGGTGGGGCGAATTGTTCAATGGCAGCGAAATGCTGGGAGTACTCGTACGGTTTGCTGCGCTATTAGTTATCGGTGTCGTAATTAAGCGGTTGCTCAAAGGTCGAGACAATGTTCCCAAGTTTGTTTCATCGTGGATCGTTGTTGTTTCCTTCGTTCTTGCACTCATATTGAATGGCTTCATGACCGAGTGGTATCGCACAATATTTGATTTCACTGGAATCGGCGATGCAATTCGCAACTCATTTATTGCTGCGTTTGGCGCAACAGTTATCGCCGTGATCATCGGCGGTATGTCGGGTGTTGCGCTTGCGCGACGTCCTGGAAGATGGACGACGTTTTTCATGGCAACGGTTTTTCTCATTTTGGTGACACCAGAAATTATGGACGCGGTTGCTCTGGCAACTTGGTTTCCACGTATTAAAGAAATTCCACTCGTTGGCATTATTTTCACGAGTGGATGGGGTCCATTTAATGGTGGCATCAACAAGCTGTGGGTGGGGCAGTCGTTGTATGCAAGTGCGGTTGTAACTTTGATTGTGCGCGCGCGACTTGCCGGCATTGATGAGTCGCTCGAAGAGGCAGCAGGCGACTTGGGTGCGCCTCCTGGTCGAGCATTTCGACAGATCACATTGCCACTCATCGCGTCGGCGATGGTTGCGGGTGGACTGCTTTCGTTTGCACTTTGTCTTGACAACGCAGTGATCTCAACATTGATCAGTGAGGCTGGCTCGACCACATTCCCCGTAGCCCTTCTTGGCGCTACCCGCAGCACAATCAAACCATTTTGGGGCGTAGGGGCCGCTCTGTTGTTTATAGTCACGCTCAGTGCATTGTGGTTTTTGGCGGTCATACTGCGTCGCGGAGGCGATTCGGCGAGCAAGATTGCCGCAACGTTCACCGGCGGCTCGTAACTCGTGGCTGAAGGTAAGGCTGTTCCGAAGATTGCTGTTGGACCACAAGGTGTTGCCAGTTGGGCGTGTGATGCAGTGCGAGCAGGTGGCGGAGAAGTAGTCGACGCTTCCGAGGCACAAGGGATTGTATGGACTGACTTCGATACCACGGAACAGCTGGTTGCGACCCTTGTGAATAATCCAAAAATTACATGGGTGCAGGTTCCATTTTCTGGCGTCGAAAGTTATGTGCCATACATCGATGCAACGCGCACATGGACGAGCGCCAAAGGTGTGTTTGGAGGAGCAGTTGCAGAACTTGCTCTCGCGCTTTTGCTCGGAGGCATGCGACACGTTGCTGGCTATGCGCGCGAGAAACAATGGTCCGAAGACCACGGTCGCACATTGTTTGGTGCCCGCGTAACAATCCTTGGTGGCGGAGGAATCGCTCAATCGTTGATCTCGATGTTGCGACCGTTTAATTGTCACATCACGGTTGTGCGCAATCGGCAGATTGATGTATCTGGAGCGGATGAGGTTGTAACTACTTCAGAACTCAACTCGGTGTTACCGCGGGCAGACGCTGTTGTGATGGCACTTGCACTTACGCCTCAAACGCAAGGCATCATGGGCAGAGAGCAATTTGAATTGATGCAATCGCACGCGTGGCTTGTCAATGTGGGGCGAGGGAAGCAAATCGTCACCGACGACTTGGTGTGGGCGCTTGAAGCAGGCGAGATTGGTGGTGCAGCACTAGACGTCACAGACCCGGAACCATTGCCGGTAGGTCATCCGCTGTGGTCAATACCAAACTGCATCATCACTCCACACGTTGGAAACACCGCCGAGATGGTTCCACCACTGTTGGCATTGCGAATTGCCGAAAATGTTCGTCGCCTTGCTGTGGGCGAACAGTTGGTCGGCATTATTGATCAAACGGTCGGGTATTGATGTCGCAGCAAAATCAAAATTATTATGCAGTGTTGGGAGTAGCGCCTACTGCATCCACCGAACAGCTACGTGATGCCTATCGAGAGAAAGTCCGCATTATTCATCCCGATAGCGCGGTAGCTGCTTCACCGACTGCGTCACTACAGATGGCCGAAGTAGTTCGGGCGTGGTCGACGCTTTCAAACCCAGATCTCAGGCGTGCGTACGATGAAGATTTCTTAGAGTCGGATCCTTTTCCACCGGCGCCCATCGTGCGTGGGCATTTCCCCAAGGGTTTGATCGGAGGGATACTTGCGGTCGGTATTTTGGGTGTACTGGCACTAGATGCGATGAGTAGTCCGATTGCTCCGGCAAAACCAGATGGCTTGTTGCAGTCGGGATCATGCGTTGTTGTCGACGCCAACAAACTTGCCGTTGAAGTGGGTTGTGAAGTGGTTCATTATGGAGTTGTGAGGCAATTGGTTGGTTTCGACATGACATGCCCTTCAGACACTGAGTCGATTCGGGATCGGCAAGGAATGGGTCAAGCATGCGTTGTACCAAGCCATTAGCGGGCTGTACCCTGTGCGCTCTCGGGCGGTTAGCTCAGTCGGAAGAGCGCCACGTTCACATCGTGGAAGTCGTGGGATCGAGGCCCATATCGCCCACGAGAACTAGTGTTTAGTCGTGGCTCAGCAGTGCGAACGACCAGGTTGTGCTCAACCAGCAGCAGTCGAATACATCATTGATCCCCAAAATTTGTTGCTGACATTGCAGAATTATGACGTTGTCAAAGGTGAGCGCCGAAGTGCATTGTGTGTCACTCATGGCGACCGAATGAGTGTGCCAAAAGGTTGGTCAATCGATGATCGCCGCGAGGACCCACCACGCTTATTTAAAACACCCAAATCAGGTGTAGCGCCTGCGAAGGCAAGCGCAAAAAAGTCAGTGACTGAATCGAAGCAGAAAAAGAAAACTGTTGTGCGTCCGATGTTGTTTCAGACAGAAAATCAAAATGCGGAAGATGTACGAGAAGTGCAAGCTCCGGTTGCTAAGCCAGTAGTGCGCGATGCTGACCTTGAAGAAACGAAAGCAATGCCATGGACACCACAATTTGATCGAACTGATGATCTTGGTGGTGTATTGCGACCAAAAGGAAAATTATTGAGCCGTGCTTTTGGTCTAGATGAAACAATTGAATATCCGCGACCAGTTGTCTTGGATGTAGCTGATGATGTAGTGGATGAAGAACCTGCTGTTGAACTCGAACGTGAGACGTTCAATGAGTTCGATATACCTTGATACACGATCTCTGATAGACAAATCCCGTGGATATAACTGCAACTGTAGAAGCACCTGTCGGCGTAGAAAAACTATTTTCGGTAGTTGCTGATCTCACGACATATCCGCAATGGCTCAGCATTGTGCATCAAGTGACGCCTGAGTCAACTCAGTCGAATGAACCCACCGCTTGGCTCGTTGAATTGCGTGGCAAAGTCGGACCATTCGCGCGTTCGAAACGTTTACGGATGATTCAATCCACGTGTGAGAGTCCCAACTTGGTGGTTTTCGAACGCCGCGAGATCGATGGACGCAAGCATTCGCCGTGGGTGCTGACTGCACAGGTTGGAGCATCCGATGCTGGGTCAAACTTGACAGTCAACTTGCATTACGGAGGCACGTTGTTTACGGGTGGTGTTTTGGAGCGACTACTTGCAGATCAAATTGTTCAGGGGAGAGCGCGTCTTCTCACGGTGTTGCAAGCCTAAGAAGCTTGCGTAACTACGTTGCAGGAATTTCGCGCTTTGAAGACATTTTGACCGGCTGTCCGGCCGCGAGTTGACCGCACGCAGCATCGATATCGGTTCCACGATTACGACGGATGGTTACGTTGATACCCAAGTCTTCGAGTTGTTCTGCGAAATCACGTACACCTTGTGCTGAAGTTCCTTTAGTTGGCCAGCCCGGTGTTGGGTTGAGCGGAATGAGGTTGACGTGAGCAGATGGTCGTAAGCGCTTGCAGAGTCGTGCGAGCTCTTTCGCATCTTGAGGCTGGTCGTTGACGCCCTCGATCATGGCCCACTCAAAACTGACGCGACGATTCTTGACACGCAAGTAATCTGCACACTCTTGCACCAAGTCGGCGAGAGGGTAGCGCTTGTTGATGGGCACTAGTCGGTCGCGCAAAGGGTCGCGTGCGGCATGCAGCGACACCGCCAAGTTGACGGGTAGTGGTCGTTGTGCAAGCGCACGAATGCCCGGAATGATGCCGACAGTCGAAATGGTGAGATGGCGAGCAGAAATGCCAATGTCATGGTGCATGCGTTCGACAGCGCCCCACACGGCTTCCTCGTTAGCGAGAGGCTCACCCATACCCATGAACACCACGTTTGCCACGCGTTGTTCTTTCTTGGCACTTTCTCTGGCCGCACGAACAACTTGCTCAACAATTTCTCCGCTTGTGAGGTGACGAGTGAAGCCAGCTTGACCGGTTGCACAAAAACCACAGGCCATCGCACAGCCTGCTTGCGTACTCACACAAACGGTGGCTCGCTCCTTGTAGTGCATCAACACGGTTTCAATCGGATGTCCACCATCGGCAAGTGACCACAAGAACTTGGTGGTGTCACCTTTGTCGCTCACACTTGTCGACGTCAGATTAAGCGCAGCGGGAAACTGCTCGTTCAATTTGTTGCGAAGGGCAACTGGAAGCGTGAGCATCTGGGCTGGTTCAACAAATTGTTGATACAGGCCTTCCCATACTTGCTTAATGCGGAATGCTGGCTGACCTTCTAAGAGAGTGGTGATGTCTTCGCGTGATGCATCGTAAAGACTGACCATTTATTCAGTTTACAAGTGCTTTTGCGCAAGTGTGTTGAAGTCGGTCATACGTGCTCGAAGCACATCGAGACTCGCAGTCCAAAATGCTTCGTCAGTCACATCGAGTCCAAACGCAGCACCAAGTTGCTCTGCAGTGTCCATTCCTGCTCGAGAGAGCACATCGTCATAACCGCTACGGAAATGCTCCGGATCATGTTGGAAACGCGCATACAAGCCGAGCCCGAAGAGCAGCCCATATGTATATGGCCAGTTGTAGAAGTGGCTGCCGTAATAATGCGGCTTCAGCACCCACATGTGTGGATGGGCTGTCGATTGATCAATGCCATCACCGTAGGCATCTTGTTGAGCCGACAACATGATTTCGTTGAGTTCGCTCACGCCGAGTGTGCGGTGTTGACGTCGAGCAAATACTTCGGTTTCAAAAAGGAAACGGCTATGAATGTCGACGACAACCTGAGACGCTCCGATGAGGTCCACGTTGAGCAGTGCAAGACGGTCGTCGCCTTGCAACTTGCGCAAGCCTTCTTCGACCACGAGTGTTTCGCAAAAAATACTTGCAGTCTCAGCAAGCGCCATTGGAACTCGTTTTTGCAACGCAGTTCGTTCGGCCAACTGTGTGTTGTGATACGCGTGGCCAAGCTCGTGTGCAGTCGTTTGCGCCGAATCAACGCTGCCGCTCCAGTTGAGCAATACGAGCGATCGGTCTTTTACGAATGACATACAAAATGCGCCACCAACTTTGCCGCTTCGTGGCTCTGCGTCGATCCATTGCTCGGACAGTGAGCGATCGACTAAGTGTGAGAGTTGATCGCTGTAACTGGCAAATGCACCTTTGACCAAACTGATTCCCTCATCCCAAGAGATAGCACCCGGCGAGACCGACAGGGGAGCAAAGAGGTTCCACCACGACAAACCGTTGGTGTCTCCCGCAAGTTGCGCCTTTACACGCATCCATTTACGAAAGTCGGGGAGTGAAGCGTGAACTGCAGACTGCATTGCATCAAATGTCGCGCGACTCACGCTATTTCCGTAGAGCGATGCATCGAGTGGCGAGTTCCAATTGCGTCGACGATTGACGGTATTGGCTTCGCCTTTGATTGAGTTCATTGCGGCTGCGCATGCAACTGCAATGGTTGGCCATGCTTGCATTTCTGCGTCGTATGCAGCCTTGCGTGTTGCCAAGTCGCTATCTGTTGCGAGTCCGCGTACTGCCGCCATCGGCATATTTGTGGTTCCGCTTGGAAGGAGTACATCAACACTGAGTTGAGAAGTGAGGTCTCCTTGTAGGCGACCCCATGCCGACGAACCGGTGGTTCCTAGTTCGGAATACAAACCTTCTTCGGCTTCCGACATTTGGTGTTCGCTGCGAGCCTGAAGGCGTTGCAACGGACCGAGGTGTTCGCGTGCCTCGATACTCACGGTTGCAAGTGCCTCTGCACCCAACGATGCGACCCAATCCGCGAGGCGTGCAAGCAACGGCGAGACACGTGCATCCAGGGTTTCGAGCTCGCTGAGTAGACCTTGAGCCTGTTCGTGGCGTGAGTCGGTGCTGACAGTCGCGTAGATATACGCACCCAAGATTTCGGACTCTTCAACGGTCGAATTAAATGACTTGATTACCGCATCTGCTGCTTGACCATCGGCTTCAAGTGGTGTGCGTGGCTCAATTGCTCGCACATTGTGCTGATCAAAGAGCTGCTCCATGCGCGAGACAGTTGCTCCGGCGCGTTCCATCGCATCAGTGAATGAACGAGATGAAAAAGACTCATGTACATCAGCGACCGACCAGCGAGGAAGTGAGGTGGCGCCTGTGTTTTCGACTGTTGACATGCACTAAAAACTAGTGCACATCACCAACAAAAGCACACTGTTGATGATGACTTGTAAAACCGAGAGATGTGTACATGTTGAGCGCAGCACTGTTTTGGTTGTCTACGTACAGCATGCCCACAGTGGTCCCAAGTTTGGCAAGATGTTGCAGGCCGGCCACAGTGAGCGATCGACCGAGGCCTTTGCCCGCAAGATTGGGATCAACAGCAATTACGTATATTTCTCCCAAGACGGGTTGTGTCTCGAGATGCAGTTTTGTCCAGCAAAATCCAGCCAGCTTGTCGTTGATGTGATGCAACAAAAAACCGTTTGGGTTAAACCATGGCTCTTGCTGTCTGGATTGAAGAATCTCTGTAGTCCACCCACCTTGTTCTGGGTGATCGCTGAACGCACGGTTGTTTACATCAAGCCAAGATTGCTCGTCGGTTCCCACACGAAATGCGCATGTTTCGATTTGTGTCGCGCTATTCAGAGCCTCTTGGCTGAGCGGGAGATTTACTCGCATTTGGGTAACAGTGCGACCGATTGCAAAGTTGACGCTCTCGGCAAGTTGTTGATGCACCTGCGTTGGTTCATACACCCACCAATACACTTGCCCGCCACCCTCATGGGAAATGATTTCAATTGCGGCAGCGAGTATTTCTGGACCGATTGATGCCATGTCATAGCGGTGGTGCGGGTCAACAATTAAATCAAGTGACCACGAATCGTTGCCACGAGAAACCTGGCAATAGGCAACGAGATGGTCATGGCCGGGGATATACGCAAGAAGGCCGGCGAATCCAGGACGTCCACCTTGACGTAGGTCGATCCAGAGGTGATCAGAGAGAGGCCTTACTCCATCGGCACGCTCGACTCTTCGTAGTAAGCCATCAACTTCGGAAAGATCGTCGGTGGCAGACCGCTTTTTGATGTCAAGATGTGCCATAACCCTCAGGTTATCTGCGCCAATCGCTAGTGTTCGGCACTGTGGCTACTACACCAGCGCGCGCAAAGACTTCGCCGAAAGCGAATGCGACAAAAAAAGTCAATCAGAAAATTCTCGATCGCTCATCTGAAGTATTGAGCAGACTCAAGACCATTTATGGTGCTCCAATTTGCGAACTTACTCACGAAAGTGCTTTTCAATTATTGAGTGCAACTATTTTGTCGGCGCAATGTACCGATGCTCGAGTCAATATGGTGACGCCCGCGTTGTTTGCAGAATTTCCAACGGCGCAAAAGATGTCAGTTGCTGATGTATCGCGCGTGGAGGAACTTGTGCGGAGTACCGGTTTTTATGCAACCAAAGCAAAGAACTTGGTTGGGATGGCCCGCAATGTAATGGAGCGATTTGGTGGCGAAGTGCCAAGCGCGATTGAAGATTTAGTGACTCTTCCAGGCGTTGGGCGAAAGACTGCGAATGTTTTGCGCAGCGTTGTGTTTGACTTGCCAGGGTTACCCGTAGACACGCATGTAGGCCGTTTGTCGCGCCGACTTGGACTGACCAAAGAAGAAGACCCTGTAAAAGTTGAGTATGAGCTGAATGCAATGTTTGACCCGAAAGACTGGGGTGGCTTTAGCTTGCGGTTGATTTTGCATGGGCGTCGAGTGTGCGATGCGAAGAAACCAAAGTGTGACGTGTGTGAGCTTGCGGATATTTGCCCATCGTCAGAGATGCCATATGGGAAATTAAAGCAAACAAAGAAAGCCAAATAACAATGCCCAAAAATAGTTCTACCGATGGTGCAGCCAACACCGAGAGCACGAAGGCTGAACTCGCAGCAATTGCCGACACACTTGATCGCTGTAGAGAGCGTTTGTCCTCGCTCGGAGCATCGCGACTGATGGCAATTCGTGATCCAAAGAATGCTGACGCAGGGGACGACCTACTAACGGCAATATATGAAGCCGAGCGGGGGCTCAATACCGCTCTGCGGCTTGTTCAACGTGCGGCACGCCAAGGGCGCTAGTACCCTGACGACCGTGACTGGAGCGCCCGAAAAACTTCCAATCAAGATGCTCAATGATCGTCTGTTGGTGCGTATACCCCAAGGCGAAAATGAGCGTCGATCTCACGGCGGAATCGTTATTCCGGCCACAGCACAGGTGGCAAAGAGATTGGTATGGGCCGAAGTAGTGGCCATGGGCCAAAACGTGCGTGCTGCCGAAACGGGAGACCGGGTGCTGTTTAGCCCAGATGATCGCTACGAGGTTGAAGTCGGTGGCCAGGACTACATCATGTTGCGTGAACGAGATATTCACGCGGTTGCTGCAACTCGCATTGAAGCAAGTACTGGGTTATATATCTGATGCAATTTTTTCCGAGCCGCGAAGATTTTCATCTGCTCTCAATTGCTCACACGGTCGTACCGGTGTGGACAGAAGTTCTCGCCGACATGGAGACCCCTGTTGCTGCATATATGAAACTTGTCGGAGATGAGCCGGGGTTTTTGCTTGAATCTGTTGAGAATGGTGAGCGCTGGAGCAGGTATTCATTCGTAGGTCGAAATCCGCTTGCAACACTGGTGTTGCGTGATGGTCAGATCTCGACATCAGGAGAGATTCCTGATGATGTCGTGCTTGACAAAGGCATGTTGGCTGCAATGGAATCGCTGCTGTCGATTTATAAAGCACCTGTGATGGAAGAGTTGCCACCGTTGCAAGGTGGTCTGATGGGGTTTTTGGGTTATGACATTGTGCGCGAAGTGGAGGATCTTCCAAATACACCTCGCGATGATCGAAAACTGCCCGATGCCACAATCTGTGTAATTGGTTCACTCGCTGCATTTGATCACTGGAGACAACGTGTCTACATGCTCGAAAGCGTTCCGCTCATCGGTCTCAACAATCTTGAAATCGATGCCGCCTATGACGCCGCGATCGAAAGAATTCAAGAAGCAGTTGCCGATTTAACTAAGCCTTTGTCGTATGTAGCCGTTGAACCACCAAGGGCTGACGACTACAAGCCGCAGTTTGACCCGACTAAAAACGGTAACTCGTATCAACGTGCAGTTTTGGCTGCGAAGGAGTACATCACAGCTGGCGACATTTTCCAGGTGGTGCTCTCACAGCGGTTCGATGTTCGACTCAATGCTGATCCATTTGATGTGTATCGAGTGTTGCGACAAGTCAATCCAAGTCCGTACATGTATTACGTCAAACACCCAGAATTAACAATTGTCGGTAGTTCGCCTGAGCCAATGGTGCAACTGCGGGACGGCAAAGTAATCAGTCGGCCAATTGCAGGAACTCGCAAACGCGGTATCGACGAAGAGCACGACCGTAAATTGGCGGCGGAGTTGAAAGAAAATCCGAAAGAGATTGCTGAACACGTCATGCTTGTAGACCTTGCTCGCAATGATGTTGGTCGCGTTGCCAAGTTTGGAACCATGAATGTTGATGAGTTCATGTCGCTCGAGCGTTACAGCCACGTGATGCACCTCACTTCGCAAGTATCTGGCGAATTGAAGGATGGGCTTGGGCCGATAGATGTATTGCGTGCAACATTGCCCGCTGGCACGGTGAGCGGAGCACCCAAAGTGCGAGCTATGGAAATTATCGATGAGCTCGAACCCGTTAAGCGCGGTCCGTATGCAGGTGTGGTCGGTTACGTCGATTTTTGTGGCAATTTGGACACTGCAATCGCTATTCGCACAATGTTTATCGGCGAGCACGGAGCTTCATTGCAAGCAGGTGCTGGCATTGTCGCCGACAGTATTCCAGAAGATGAAGATCTCGAATGCTTCAACAAGACTGCCGCATTGATGGCTGCCATACCCGCGGCACGACGCATGACTGCAGCGCGCAAGGCTGCATCCGACAATCAATGAGCAGCACATGGTTTTGGGTCTCGGTTGAACGAGATGTAGTCACGGTTACTGGATCTGATGCAAAGTCGTATCTCCATTCGCAACTCAGTCAAGACATTGCTTCGATGGAACCAGGCCAGGTTCGAACTTCGTTGCTATTGCAACCAACAGGAAAAGTTGATTCGTTATTAAGGGTCACTTGTGCAGCGTCTGATCGTTTTGTGTTGGACTGCGATCCAGGATTTGGCGAGTCAACTGTTGCACGACTGAGTCGTTTCAAGATCAGAGTAAATGCCGACATCGAATTGCAACGTCAGTCATGGCGGGCAATTCGAACCACATCGTCGGTTTCTGACTCGTCTGCTATCGATCAGCCGTTTGACGTAAGCGGAGCGATACCTGCGTGGAGAAGTGAAGGCACTGCGTACGACATATATTCTCCTGCACTGACGTTGCCTGCAACTTTGCGAAAAGGAACTCAAAGCGAATTAGATGAGTCGCGCGTACGTGCAAAGTGGCCGGTGATGGGCGTCGACATCACGTCCGAGATGATTCCAGCAGAAACAAGTGTCGTTGAATTAGCGGTGAGTTTCACCAAAGGCTGCTATCCAGGTCAAGAACTAGTTGAACGAATGGATTCACGCGGATCGATGGCACCTCGCAGATTATGTAGGGTAATTTGTGTCTCAGGAGCAAAGGTTGGCGACGAGGTAGTTGTAGACGGTGAAATCGTTGGTGTGTACACAACGGTGGCAGGCGTGATTGCACTGGCGTTAATTAAACGTGGAGTTGAAATAAGCGACCCATTTGGAGAAATTCCGCCCCTCTAGAATGAGCACATGACTTACATCTACGCGTTTGACCACAAGCACCGTAAATCACCAATGAGTCTGAAGGACTTATTGGGCGGCAAGGGTGCCAACTTGGCAGAGATGATGAGCGTGCTGCATTTGCCAGTGCCCCACGGTTTTACTGTTACTACCGACGCGT
The DNA here is from genome assembly GCA_903853285.1 of uncultured Acidimicrobium sp. GTDB lineage: Bacteria > Actinomycetota > Acidimicrobiia > Acidimicrobiales > Ilumatobacteraceae > UBA3006. The sequence continues at coordinate 17,403 of CAINTF010000260.1, forward strand.
GTCGCGACTATATGCACGGCGGCTGGCCAAAGACGCTTGACAAAGAGATCACACTGCAGGTCGCCGCTCTTGAGCGCAAAATGAAAGCGCGCTTGGGAGATCCTTCGAGTCCACTGTTGGTGTCGGTTCGCTCGGGCGCCAAGTTCTCGATGCCAGGGATGATGGATACTGTCCTCAACCTAGGTCTGAATGACAAGAGCGTGGTTGGTTTGGCTCGAACCACAAACGACGAGCGTTTTTCATATGACAGCTATCGCCGCTTTATTTCGATGTACGGCCGAATCGTACTTGGCATAGATGGAGCAAAGTTTGAACATCCGTTTGATGACGCCAAAAAGAATGCAGGTGTGAAGAGCGATGCGGACTTGCCGGCTTCCGCGTTGAAGGCATTGTGTGAAACATATAAGCAGGTTGTTAAGGCGGAGACTGGCCGCGAATTCCCGCAAGATCCGATGAAGCAATTGCGTGGCGCAATTGAGGCGGTATTTCGCTCGTGGAACGGTGCGCGAGCAATTGCATATCGAGTGCGTGAAAAAATTAGCCATGACCTGGGCACTGCGGTCAACGTACAGGCGATGGTGTTTGGAAACCGTGACAATAACTCGGGAACCGGTGTTGGTTTTACTCGTAACGCAGCGACTGGTGAAAACAAACCGTACGGCGACTTTTTGGTTAACGCCCAAGGTGAGGACGTAGTCGCGGGTATTCGAAATACAGAAACACTGGACGACCTCAAACGTCAGTTTCCTGCAATTCACGCAGAGTTGATGACAATCTTTGATCGACTTGAGCGTCACTACAAAGACATGTGCGACACAGAGTTCACGATTGACCAAGGCAAGCTATGGATGCTGCAGACACGAGTGGGCAAGCGAACTGGTGCTGCCGCGTTGCGCATGGCTGTTGACATGACTAAGCCTTCGGGCAAAGGTAAAGCAGCATGGAAGATTTCAAAAAAAGATGCACTCATGCGAGTTGCTGCAGAGCATTTGGATCAAGTGTTGCATCCACAGTTTGCAAATAAGTCAAAGGCACTCACAAAGGGTCTTGCTGCATCGCCTGGCGCTGCAGTCGGCGCTGTCTACTTCACTGCCGATGATGCTGCTGCCGCTGCAGGACGTGGCGAGGCTGTGATCTTGGTGCGGAGCGAAACAAGTCCGGAAGACGTCCACGGCATGATGGTCGCTAAGGGCATCTTGACTGCTCGTGGCGGACTCGTGAGTCACGCGGCAGTGGTCGCCCGCGGTTGGGGTACTCCTGCAATCGTTGGTGCAGAATCCGTGCACATCGATGGCAAAAAATTCACTGTTGGCGACACGGTTGTACGTGAGGGTGACGTTATTTCACTTGACGGTACTACAGGTGAAGTCATTGTTGGGGCGATGACCCTTGCTGCCGCTGAACCGACTAAGGAATTCCACACAATTCTAAAATGGGCAGACGAAATTCGTAAAGGCAAGCTTGCAGTGCGTGCAAACGCCGATACCGATGAAGATGCAACCAAAGCTCGCGAATACGGAGCAGAGGGCATTGGATTGTGCCGAACTGAGCACATGTTCCTGGCGCCAGATCGCTTGCCGGTCGTACGACGCATGATTTTGGCAAGTACTCCTGCAGAAGAGACCGCGGCATTGGACGAACTACGCAAGGTACAAACCGAAGACTTTGCATCACTCTTGAGGGCAATGAGTGGATTGCCAGTGACAGTTCGATTGCTCGACCCACCATTGCATGAGTTTTTGCCTCGTGTTGATGAACTCGAGATCAAGAAAGCAACGGTTGGTTTGACAGCGGAAGAGAACAAGTTGATTGAGGCTGCTCATTCGTGGGCAGAAGTCAACCCAATGCTTGGAACCCGCGGTGTTCGCCTTGGCGTAATCAAGCCTGGGCTGTACGCAATGCAAGTTCGGGCTTTGCTGGCCGCAGCCGACATTGTCGCTAACGAGGGTTACTCACCAATTGTTGAAGTCATGATTCCTCTCACCGTGACAAAGGAAGAATTGGCGTTGGCGCGCAGTTGGGTTGAGCAAGAAATTTTGGACCACTCGAAACAGCTCAAGGCGGCTCCAAAGTCTGGTGTAAAAAAATCGATTAAGACTTCGATTAAAAAAGCTAAGCAGCCAAAGGTAACTATTGGAACGATGATCGAAACGCCACGCGCCGCACTCGTCGCTGGCGAGTTGGCCGAGATTAGCGACTTCTTTAGCTTTGGCACCAATGACCTCACTCAGATGACATTTGGTTTTAGTCGCGATGACGTAGAAAGTCGCATGATGCCTGCATATTTAGAGGCGGGTTTACTGAAGCGCAATCCATTTGAAACTATTGACCAAGTCGGAGTTGGTGAACTTGTGCAAATTGCGGCGAAGCGCGGTCGTAAAGCAAAACGCGGAATCAAATTAGGTGTTTGCGGAGAACATGGTGGCGATCCGGAATCAATCGGATTGTTCTACCGTGCAGGACTTGACTACGTGTCGTGTTCGCCGTATCGTATTCCTATAGCCCGACTTGCGGCAGCGCAAGCGATCATCGGGGGAAGTAAAGCCGAAACTAAATAGTTTCGGCATAAAACCCGAGAGGTCAAAGGTAGGAAAATGGTGAGCACTCTTTTTAGTGCAAGTTCACGAAGCGAAAATTTTGTAGACATCACGGTCCCTTGGTGGGGATGGGAAATGTTGCTTGGTGTTATAGCGACGCTGTTGCTTGTTGACATTCTCATAGTTCATCGTCGTCCTCACGTTGCCCACCTCAAGGAAGCGGCGATCGAATCGATTGTCTGGGTGAGCATTGGTGTTGGTTTCATGTTTGTCATCTGGGCAATGTTCGAAAGAGCTGCTGCTGTTGAGTACATCAGTGGTTACTTAATTGAGAAGAGCTTGAGCGTTGACAATGTGTTTGTCTGGGCAATGATTTTCACTCACTTTCAAGTTCCTCGCGAATATCAGCACCGCGTATTGTTCTGGGGAATTTTCGGTGCGCTCGTCATGCGTTTTGTTTTTATCTTCCTCGGGGTCGCAATTATCGAGCGCTTTGATTATGTGTTGATTGGTTTTGGGCTGTTCCTTATCTACACCGGTATTGGTGTGTTCCGACACGGAGACGAGGACGATAAGGATCCATCGGACACACGAACGATGCGCATTTTCCATCGCTTTATTCCGACTACTGATGAATTGGATGGTCAGAAGCTCTTCACCAAAAAGAACGGCAAACGGCTTGCAACTCCATTGCTTGCAGTGTTGGTCGTGATTGAAATCTCGGATCTCATTTTTGCGGTCGATTCGGTGCCGGCGGTACTTGCGGTGAGTCATGAGCAATTCATCGTGTTTGCAGCAAACGCTTTCGCCATCATGGGTCTACGAGCGCTGTACTTCTTGTTTGCCGATATCAAGGATCGCTTTGTCTACCTCAAACCAGCCATCTCGGTTCTTCTAATTTATGTTGGTCTCAAAATGACGGTCGCGCACTGGTACCACGTGCCAACGTGGCTCTCCCTGCTGTTCATTTTGACGGTAATGACGATCGCGATAGTCGCTTCAGTGATCAGCGACCGCAAGCACTAGTCTGCTTGGCGTGGCCATTAGTGATGACGACATAGAGCGGCTGCGCGAAACCGTTTCGCTGGTAGACGTGGTGCAGGGATACCTGCCCTTGCGCAGAGTGGGGCGCAACTGGGTCGGACTTTGCCCGTTTCATGCCGAAAAATCTGGATCGTTCAACGTGCGCGAGGAAACAAAGCGCTACCGATGTTTCGGTTGCGGTGCCGCTGGTGACGTATTTAAGTTCGTGCAAGAAATTGAGCATCTCGACTTCGTTGGGTCGATTGAACATCTCGCTAATAAAGCCGGCATGACACTGACCTATACCACGGGTGGACAAAGCAAGGACAGACAGCACCGCAAACAGCTCATTGAAGTGATGGACAAGGCAGTGAATTGGTATCACGAGCGGCTGTTGACTAGCCCAGATGCACGAGTTGCGCGTGACTATTTGCGCGATCGCGGACTCTCGGGGGATGTAGCACGACAATTCAAAATGGGTTGGGCGCCAGATGACTGGGATGCAATGAGCAAAGAAATTGGTGTGTCAATCGAACTGCTCAAAGAAGTCGGACTCTCATTTGTGAATAAGCGTGGAAAGGCTCAGGACTCTTTTCGTGCCCGAGTCCTGTTTCCAATTTTTACCGATGCGGGTGATGCTGTTGCTTTTGGAGGGCGTATTTTGCC
>CAINTF010000261.1 GCA_903853285.1 uncultured Acidimicrobium sp.
CTGTTGGTCATCCGACTGATAGCGACCTCAACTTCTCGCAATTCGGCGAGAAAACGAAAGGCATCACCGTGGCTATTGCTGCAAAAAGCGACACCATATCCAAACACCGGATACACGCAACCGATACAGGTTCCCCAGAAGTGCAGATTGCACTCTTGACAGAACGTATCAACCACCTTACCGAGCACCTAAAGAGTCACGATAAGGACCACCACAGTCGTCGAGGTCTCTTGATGATGGTTGGGCGTCGACGCCGCATGTTGGATTACGTAAAGGCTCGCGACATTGAGAAGTACAGAAAACTTCTCGACGATCTCGGTCTGCGCCGCTAAAGCACGACAGTTCGGTAAACACATAACGAGCAACCAGGATTCGGTTGTCAGTCGCTGATAACGCAGCCAGTCAATTCGGACTGAAGTTGCGAGATTGCCGACTGGGAATCGATCTGGTTGCTCCTCAAACTCTGGATGATCGTCACGGACGCGCCAGAGACGAAAGGAAACAAACATGGCTGACGCCATTTCAGTATCGGGACCAATTTCTGGGACCAACAAAACACTCACCTTCGAAACCGGAAAGTTTGCCTTGCAGTCGCAGGGTGCGGTTATCGCCAAAGTTGGTAAGACACTTGTTCTTGCAACAGCAAACGCCGCAAAGGGCGTGCGTGACGGCATCGACTTCTTCCCGTTGACAGTTGACGTTGAAGAGCGTGCATACGCAGCAGGAAAAATTCCTGGTTCATTCTTCCGTCGCGAAGGCCGACCAAGTCAAGCCGCAATTCTTACTTGTCGTTTGACAGACCGACCATTGCGTCCAGCTTTCCCAGATGGCTACCGCAACGAAACACAAGTTGTCATCACCGTCATCGGTGCCGACCAAGAAAACCCACACGACGTTCTCGCGATCAACGCAGCATCTGCTTCGTTCATGATCTCGGGCATTCCGTTTGATGGACCAATTGGTGCAGTGCGCTTGGCGTACAGCCAGGACGGCACATGGATTCCTCACCCAACATTCGAAGAGGGCGAAGAAGCAACATTCGAAATCGTTGTTGCTGGTCGCGAACTCGACAATGGTGATGTTGCAGTGATGATGGTGGAAGCAGGTGGAACCGAAAAGAGTTTCACCTATTACGCAGCGGGTGCACCGAAGGTGACAGAAGAAGTCATCGCCGGCGGTCTCGAAGTGTGCAAGCAGTACATCAAAGAGTCGATCAAGTTGCAGCGCCAGCTCGTTGCCAGCGTGATTGCAACTCGCGGACCAATCGTGCCACTCAAGTACACACCAGTTCTTGACTATTCGGCCGAGTTGTTTGCAGCAGTTGAAAAGGCAGCAACTACAAAGTTGCAGCCAGCAATTCGTATTGCACTGAAGAGTGATCGCAACGAAGCAATTGACTTGGCAACAGCCGAGACTCTTGCCGAGTTGGCAGAAGCTTTCCCAGCGCAAGAAAAGCAGATCAAAGAAGCTGTTCGTTCGCTCACCAAGAAGTTGGTGCGCAAGCGCGTTGTTGACGAAGGCATCCGTATCGACGGTCGTGCGCCAGCCGACTTGCGTCCAGTATCAGCCGAAGTTGGTTTAATCTCGACTGCACACGGCACCGGATTGTTCCAACGCGGTGAGACACAAGTGCTCAACGTCTTGACAATGGCAATGCCGAAGATGAACCAGATGATCGACTCGATCACACCTGAGACATCAAAGCGTTACATGCACGACTACAACATGGCTCCTTGGGCCAACGGTGAAACCGGTCGCGTAGGTAGCCCAAAGCGCCGCGAAATCGGACACGGTGCACTCGCAGAGCGCGCATTGTTCCCAGTTGTTCCAAGTCAAGAAGAGTTTGCATACACATTGCGTCTCGTCTCTGAAGTGTTGTCGTCAAACGGCAGCACCTCAATGGCGTCGGTTTGTGCATCAAGTCTTTCGTTGATGGACGCAGGTGTTCCAATCATCGCCCCAGTGGCAGGTATCGCGATGGGTCTGATCTTTGATCAGGGCAAATACACCGCGCTCACCGACATCTTGGGTGCTGAAGACGCATTTGGCGACATGGACTTCAAAGTTGCTGGTACTGCAGACGCAGTGACCGCATTGCAGCTCGATACCAAGATCGAAGGAATTCCAAGCGAAGTGTTGGCAGCAGCATTGCAGCAGGCCAAAGAAGCACGCTTGAAGATTCTCGATGTGATGAACGCAGCGATTGCTGCACCACGCGCAACGGTTGCCGAAAGTGCACCGAAGATCGTGACGTTCACCATTCCGTTGGACAAGGTCGGCGAAGTGATTGGGCCAAAGGGCAAAGTCATCAACACGATTCAGCAAGAGACCGGCGCAGAGATCAACGTCTCTGATGACGGTGCAACTGGAATCATCACCATTGGTTCACCAGACAACGCCAAGGTGGAAGACGCAAAGGCACGCATTCTTGCCATTGTTGATCCACCAACAGCAGACTTGGGTGCTACTTACACGGGCCGCGTTGTCAACATCGCGCAGTTCGGTGCATTCGTCAACATCCTGCCTGGACGTGATGGCCTCGTGCACATCTCCAAGTTGGGTAATGGACAACGCATTGCCAAAGTTGAAGATGTCTTGAACATCGGCGACGAAGTGCAAGTACGTGTCGACGACATCGATGACCGTGGCAAAGTAAGCCTCTCGTTGATTGGTCCAGACGGCGAGCCAATGAAGGGTTCCGGAAGCGGACCTTCAGAGGGCGGCGATCGTGGCCCGCGTCCAGAGCGCAGTGGTGGAGATCGCGGCGGTCGTAATGACCGTGGCGGTAACAGTCGTGGTGGAGATCGTGGCGGCAATAGCCGCGGCGGTAACAGTCGTGGTGGAGATCGTGGCGGCAATAGCCGCGGCGACAACAGCGCACGTCGCGA
>CAINTF010000262.1 GCA_903853285.1 uncultured Acidimicrobium sp.
AACAACGTGAAGAACGGAATAACGAGATATAAATACGACGACGACGAAGTTGGAATAATGAAATACACCAACATCATTGTGCCCAAGCCAAACAGACTGAACCGCAGTACTTTCCAGTCTGCCAATTTCTTTGCAACCTTGCCGACCACGACTGCTTGCGACACGGCAATAAAGAGCCCGACGATTGCGAAGTAGTCGCCAATTTTGGCTGATGAGAAATTGAAGTTGTTGCGCAAGTACACACCAAAGAAAGTGGTGAAGAATGTGAACCCAGCACTAAACAAAAACCCTGTCATCAGCACAACTCGAAGACGATCAGATTTGAATCCCATGATTACGTTGCTGACCGACTGACTTACCTTGATCCGACCGCCATGAAATTTTTCTTTCAGAGTTTCAGGGAGCATCGTCAAAATACTTGCGCAGTTAGCGAGCGACAAGATCGCTGCGAACCAAAACGGTGTGGTTGCACCAAACCAACTTGGGGTGTGAAACAGACCGTAAAAACTTGTATCTGGAGTGCTGAGTCGTCCACCGAGATATGGCCCGATAATAAATCCGAGCCCAAACGCTGCGCCGAGCATGCCAAAGTTCTTTGCTCTGTTCTCGTGCGTACTCACGTCACCAATTGCTGCTTGGGCAACCGCCAAGTTTCCACCTGTGATGCCGTCCAGTGCGCGTGCTGCAAAGAGCAGAGGAATATTTTTGGTGCTGATACCTATTGCAAACAGTGCATACCCAACTGCTGTTCCAAAGATAGAGAATGCGAGCACTGGCTTACGTCCGTGTCGATCCGACAACTGTCCAAGAATCGGCGCAGCAATAAAAATGCAAAATGGAAAGATCGCCTGCAGCCAACCAAGCATGATCAAACCCTGGGTGAACGACCAGGCTTCAGGCGTCACACGAAATGGTGACCCGGGACTGATCAGCAGAGGAAAAACAGGAATCAAAATTCCAAATCCGAGCATGTCAACGAAAATTGTAAGGAAAATAGCCACCATCGGGTTTTTGCGCATCCGTCAACATTACTACTCACCCTCTACAGTGGCTCGGATGAAAGACATCTTCTCGCTCAACGGTCGTGTAGCACTCGTAACCGGCGGATCCCGTGGAATTGGGGCCATGATCGTCCAAGGATTTTTGGAGCACGGTTGTTCACGTGTTTATATCACTGCTCGAAAGGCTGCACAGTGCGATGCCGCAGCAAAGCACCTCAGCATGTACGGCGAGTGCATCTCAATCCCTGGAGATATCTCGACCCAAGCAGGCGTTGAGGCTCTCGCTGCAGAAATCGCGAAACGCGAAGAGACGCTTGACATTCTTGTCAACAACGCCGGCGCTGCATGGGGCGCAAAGTTCGATGAGTTTCCAGAAAGTGGATGGGACAAGACAGTCGACCTCAATCTGAAAACTCCGTTCTTTCTTACTCAAGCACTCGCACCACAGCTACGTGCCGCAGCATCAAAAAATGGGCACCTCGCCAAGGTCATCAACATCGCGTCCATTGACGGCATCTCCACCAACATGGAAGAGACGTATCCATATGCGGGTAGCAAAGCTGGCCTCATTCACATGACAAAGCGGATGGCTTTGCGTCTCATCAAAGACGGCATTGGTGTCACTGCAATTGCTCCTGGAGCATTTGCTTCCGACATGAATAGGGTTGCACGCGATCACGGCGACGCAATTGCAGCTGCAATCCCATCCGGTCGTATTGGAACTCCAGAAGACATGGCTGGTGCAGCAATTTATTTGGCATCTCGTGCCGGCGACTACGTCGTTGGCTCGACCGTCGTTGTCGACGGTGGAGTTACCTACGCGCGATAATTATTTGCGCGGCTTTTTAGTGTTCAGATAGTTGCCCACCGATGCGCGCAGTTTGACAATGCCAATGCCAGTTGTTGCGCTCACCCAAACAATGTCATCTTGAGCGAGACCGCATCCACGAGCAAGATCGCGCTTGCGAGTCTCGAGTTGCGAAGGCTTCACTTTGTCGAGCTTGGTAGCAACCACGGTAAACGGAATCCCATTTTCTTCCAGCTCACCCAACACTTGCTGATCTAATTCGGTTGGTCCGATCACGCCGTCTACCAATGCAAAGACCATCACTAACGATTCGCGGTCAAGCAAGTAGTTGGTGATCATGCTCTGCCAACGCTTGCGCACATTTCCTGGTGCTGCTGCATATCCGTAACCCGGCAAGTCCACAACAGTTCCACCATCTGGCGTCTCAAACAAGTTGATCAACTGTGTGCGGCCGGGAGTATTTGAAACTCGCGCAAGTTGTTTTCGATTGGCAAGTGCATTGATCAACGAAGACTTGCCAACATTTGACCTACCAACTACCGCTACTTCTATTGGCGACTCAGGAAGATCACGAATATTGACGGCCGAGGTTACAAATTCAAGTTGCAGGGGCCCAGACACGTAGTTGAGTGTATTGACTAACTCTGTGCGCTGATTGCGATGGCTTGATATTGATCAAAGCCATCAACCCAAGAAGCACCATGTGAACCCATCACAAAGCCGGCTGTTGCAAATGCATCAGCCCACATCAAGTCGGGCCCAACAACGCTGAATGAAAGCAGCGGACTCACAAACTGATCTGTTACCCCGTCCCAAATGTGTCGACCACGTGCCGCAGTTCCCGAAGTCGCAATTGCAAAACCTTCAGGAATTTCCACGATGCAGCGAACTTGTTGATCATCCGTTGGGTCAACAATGCCAACACTCCACAGTTCTCCCGAAGCTTGACGACCAGATGTTTGGATATCTCCACCAACTGACAAATACCAATTATTCAAACCTTGCTCGGTCAAGAGACGAGATGCACGTTGGGTTGCCCAACCTTTTACGAAACCAGCTGGGTCGAGTGTGCCGTCAGGCCGCCGTGCACGAAATGCGCCGTTGCTTGCATGTTCGAGCCACGTACATGCATCGAAAACTTCAATCACTTCGCAAGATGCATCCAACAGGTGCAATTCTCCTCTACTGATGCGCGAAATTTCACTTGTTTCAATAAATGTTGAAAATTTCTGTTCGATGACCCACAACAAATCAACAACACTTCGCCATGCGCGCTCCGCGATTTCTGCATCGCAAATATCATCAATATGCAAACTCACAGCAGTGCCCATGGCTTTTGCCGCAAACTTGTGATGAAGCGCAACGGTCATGGACGCGAATCCAGTACTGCCTGTAACGCAGCGACATATGCCTGCCACGAGTAAGTTGCGCCGGAAATAGCACGGATCTTGGCGCTGTGGTTTTGCACGGCTTCCTGATTGTAAATCGGCAATGCATAGTTGTTGATCTGCACCGACGTGCGTCGATCGTTAGGAAACTGCAATACCGTCACATTGCACAACACATTTGCTTTCGTGAACTGTGTTTGTAGCTGAATCACGCCATATCGAAACTGTGCAGAAGGGCTCGCAACAACGTCTCCGTCGCATGCGCCAGGGTTGGCTGGTGCGGCCGTAATTGGTGCGGCTGTAACTGGAGCAGCAGTAACTGGAGCTGCGGTTGCCGCGGGTGCTGCTGTTGCGACTGGAGTGGCCGCACTGTTACCGGCAACCGGAGTTGGTGCAAGCGTTGTGTTGGTTGGTTGCGCTACAGGTGCTGTGGTATTTGGGTCTGCAACAATCGTTGTAGGCACATTTGGGTCAACGACAGGATTCGTAGCTACTGCTGTGAGTCCAACAGAACCAGACGACGAGCCATCCAGCAACGAAACAAATCCGACTCCTACTACTGTCAGTGCAACTGCCGGCATTACTTGTCGGGCAAATGAAGGCTTCGGCTGTTGGCCAATTGAAGGTCTATTTTGCGACATGATTTACCACCAAGCTCTTTCTGCATGGATATTTTCGGATGGAACACCGGCTGCTTTCGAACCACGTTGCACTGCCTTCACCATTGACTCTGGGCCAGCAACCATCACCACTCGACTCGCAAGATCAGGAATGAGTTTGAGCAGGACTTTTGGTGAGAATGGGTCGGCTACTTTCAATTTTGCGCGAGGACCAATCAGAGTGTGTACACGTCCATTGCGTGCTTTGACAAGTGCCTCAATTTCTTCAAGGTGAGACACTTCTTTATTCGAGTGAGCACGATAAAGAACGATTGGTTCACTAGATGGCTTGAGATGTTCGAGATACGAAACGATTGGCCCGATACCGACACCGCCAGCAACAAGCAATGCCTTCTTGTCGCCCACGGCGTCTGGCGTGCACACGCCATATGGTCCTTCTGCAATCACTTTGGTACCAACGCGAATTTTTGTCATTGCTTCGCTGGCTTCTCCACGAGCCTTGATAGTGAATCGCAAGCCGGCAGTTGTGGGTACCGACGACAATGAAAATGGATTTGCTCGCCACCATCTGCCAGGCACGACTTGACGAAGCAAATAAAACTGTCCTGCGAGTGCGCGATGTTGTTGTAAATGTGATCCCTGTAAAACAACACTGGTAACACCTTGAGCTTCATGCGTCACCGATGCAACGCGCAATGGGCGCATGCTTGCTCGTACCAAAGAACCCCAACGACTCCAGATGATCCACAAGATAATGAAAACATGCATTCCAACCCAGAACCAGCGTGCGAGTTTGTCGGTTGCAAAGTCGCTGCCCAAAACTATTTGGTGCGAAAACGACATGGCAAGACCTACATACACAGTGAGGTGTATGAAGTACCACATTTCGTAAGACAGCTGATTACGAAACCACTTAAGTGAGCTGAGTGTCACAAGCAAAATGATGAGTGTTCCAACTGCCGTCAATGCCATGTATGACTCGCCGCCCGTGAGCGACTTCACTGCATTAAATACTCCACCTGGTGTCGACCATGCCCACACACTGAACACGATGTGCAAAATCAGTAACAGCGACATTGCCACACCGAGCAAGCGGTGCCAGTTAAGCAATCGATCGAGGCCATACTTGCGCTCAAGTAGTGGTGTACGAGTCACCAGAATTAATCCAAGTAGTCCGGCTTCGCTGCACAACAAACCGGTGATCTGATCAAGTGCGGTCATTTTTGTGACGATTGAATTTCCAAACCCATTCATTCCACCGTGATGCCACCACATGCCCACGACAACAAGTGTGAGGAACCCGATGACTGCCCCGACGTCAGTGTCGCGAATCTGGCTCGCACCAGGCGACCGTAGCTTTCGTACAGGCATGCGATTTGTTCTCTGAGGCATGTCTCTATTCTTCAATAATTAGGTAAGAAAAGCCCAAGAACAGGTCATCTATTTGGCTAAAACTGAGCGTTTCTAGGAATACTGCAGGCATCCATCGGTGAGGCTCGCCGTGGGCAAGATTTCGCGTTCAATCCAGTAGTCCTGATTGTGCTGCCACTCTGAAATGTTGCCCCGCTTAGGCATCAGGTGTTGGCTGCGCATCAAATAGTTGGGGTTGAAATTCTCTGGGTCCATCCACGAACCAATGGGCATTTCGGCATCTTGAGGTCGCAACTGTGGAGTGACTTTAACTGACTGCATCTCATCCATGTGTTGCAACAATCGACAAATGAAATCCCCCATCAGGTCGACTCGCAGCGTCCAGCTTGCTCTGAAATAACCAAATACCCACGCCATGTTTGGCACTCCCGTAAACATCATTCCTCTATATGTCACCGTCTGTGCAAAATCAACAGGTTTGCCATCAACAACAAACGGAATATCACCAAGCACGCTGAGGTTGAATCCAGTTGCCGTGATGATCAAGTCAGCAGCGATCTCGGTACCCGATTTGAGTAATACTCCGTTTTCGGTGAACGATTCAATTTCATCAGTCACCATCGATGCTTTGCCGGATTTGATTCCTGCAAATAAATCTCCATCTGGCACGAATGCAAGACGTTGCTGCCATGGTCGGTATTTTGGTGTGAAATGTTTGTCGACGTCATAGCCGGGGTCAAGAAGCGAACGTACATTATCTATCAGTGTTTGTTTTAAGAACTCTGGTTCTTCAAATGCAAGTTTGGTGACAGCCTGTTGATCAAAGAGAACTTTGCGTCGCACAATCTCGTGAATCCACTCTTCGTTGATCTCTAGCTGGCGCAACGTATCGGCAAGTTCGTTTGCATTTCTTCCAGTCCAAAAATAAGTTGGCGAGCGCTGCAACACTGTGATGTGTTTGCAGTCTGCTGCCATTGCCGGAACAATCGTTGCAGTAGTTGCACCGGACCCGATCACTAATACGTTCTTGTCTTTATATTCAATATCGTTCGACCACGTTTGTGGATGCACAATGCGACCTGTATATGTATCCATACCTGGCCACTCCGGGGTATAGCCCTGAGAGTGTTTGTAGTAGCCCTGTCCCATCCACAAAAAGTTGGTGGTGTACTGCACTTTTTCGTTTGTGTCTGTGCGCAACACATCTACTGTCCACAAATTATCCGCGCTCGACCAACTTGCACCGGTGATTTTGTGTTGATAACGAATGTGTTTGGCTAAATCATGTTCATCGATGACTTCGCCCATGTATTTCATAATTTGTGCTGCGGTAGCAATCGGAGCACCCGTCCATGGCTTAAATCGATATCCAAATGTGTACAAATCGCTGTCGGACCGAATGCCCGGATACGTGTGCATGTGCCAGGTCCCACCAAAGGTTTCGAAGGCTTCAAGAATGACGAAGCTTTTTGTTGGCAGTTGAGTGTGCAGATGCACAGCAGATCCAACTCCCGATATTCCGGCTCCAACGATCAAAACATCTACATAATTTTTGTTATTCATCTTTTTTTATCGTACAACTTTTGGATCAAGCAATTGTGAACGAAGCAGTTAAGTAAACCTTACGCACAACACGCTGATCAACGTTGATGATTGTCATGTTTGTCATGACTAACAAATTTTGGCGCAGAAAAGTTTTTGTGAGCATTTCAAGTTGACGAACTCGTAGAAAATATTTTTGCAGGTGTAACTTCAGGTACATACCCCGACTAAGTGGAGGAAACACCAACATGAGTGTCACCGATAACACAAAAAACGAAAAACTCATTGGTCGACAAGACCTAGACGATATTGAAGCAATTCTGGCGATGAGCAATCACGACGAAGATGGTTCGCTGCACTACGTCACAGATAATGCGCCAACGATTTTTACGTGGGACTACGAAACACGTCGCCCACAGCTTCGCAAGTTATACGAAAAAGCCAAGACCGGACAGTGGAATGCGGAAACAGATTTTGACTGGAAACAGTCGGTGGACATTGAAGGAACAATCACTGCAGACCAAGCCATCACAGGCGCTGGTCTTGATCCATCTCGCTACGCCGATACCCCAATCGCCAAGTGGGGCGACAAAGAATGGCTCAATTTTGGTATCGAGGGACGCAACTGGACGCTGTCACAGTTTTTGCACGGCGAGCAAGGTGCGCTCATTTGCACAGCAAAAATCACTCAGACCGTTCCATGGCACGATGCCAAGTTGTACTCGGCTACACAGGTCATGGACGAAGCGCGACACGTAGAAGTGTTTGCAAAATATCTCAACGAGAAACTCGGTGGTGAGTATCCAATCAATATCCATCTGCGCATGCTGCTTGACGACATCATTAACGATGGCCGCTGGGACATGACCTACCTGGGTATGCAGATCATGGTTGAGGGTCTAGCGCTTGCAGCGTTTGGATTTATGCACCAACTCACCACCGAGCCACTACTCAAGCAAATCCTGCGAATGGTCATGAGCGACGAAGCTCGACATGTGGCTTTCGGAGTGATCAGTTTGCAAGAGGTGTACGCGCAGATGTCTGACTCTGAGATCAAAGAGCGCCAAGAGTTTGCCTACGAAGCGAGCGTGCGCATGCGCGACCGCTTCTTGCAGCAAGAAGTATGGGAGCGAATGGGTCTCAAGCCTCGTGAAATTCTCCCATTCCTCATGGGTGATCCGACTCGCATCATGTTCCAACAGATGTTGTTTGCAAAAATCGTCCCCAACTGTAAAAAGCTTGGCTTACTTGACCGCAACGACAAATGGTTACGTCACCGCTTCGAAGAGATGGGCGTCATCAAGTTTGAGACTTGGGAGAACACAGCCGACGACTACCTAGCATTTGAAATCGGCAAGGAAATTAAGACCGCCTAAAGGGACGCAGTCCGTCGGCGGGAACAGTTCCAAGCAGTCCGCGCTGAAAATCATCAAAAGCTTGTTGTAGTTCGTCCCGGGTATTCATGACGAATGGGCCGTGCTGAGCAACTGGTTCGCGTATTGGCTGACCACCGAGCAACATCACATCAAGGGCTTCATGTGCAGACGCACGCAGAGTGATCGAATCACCGTCAACGAACACCGCAAGTTGACCAAGATTGATTTGGTGTGCATCGTCACCAACAGTGCCGCTTCCCGATAACACGTAAGCAAGTGCGTTATAGGACGAGTCCCATGGCAACGTCATCTGTGCTCCAGCACTGAGCGTTGCGTGCGCAACCACAATTGGTGTTTGTGTTGACCCGGGTCCGTGATGACCGCCAAGATCTCCGGCAATTAAGCGCACTAGCGCACCGCCATCCTCGGATGACAACAACACCACCTGATCACCTTCCAAGTTTTGGTATGCAGGAGAAATCATTTTCAACTTGGAAGGCAAGTTGACCCACAACTGAATTCCATGAAACAAACCACCGCGAATGACCAGATCTTCGGGTGGAGTTTCGATGTGCAGGATTCCGCTGCCGGCTGTCATCCATTGCGTACCACCATTAGCAATGATCCCGCCGCCGCCGTGACTGTCTTGGTGTACGAATGTGCCGTCCATTAAATAGGTGACGGTTTCGAAGCCACGATGCGGATGCCAATCTGTGCCGCGTGGTTCGAGCGGAGCGTAATTTACTTCGCCCATTTGATCCATCATGATGAATGGATCGAGATCAGCTGTCGAAACGCCAGCGAAAGCGCGGCGAACTGGAAAACCTTCACCCTCGAAACCACTTGGCGCAGTAGTGATCGAACGAACTGAGCGCGCCCG
>CAINTF010000263.1 GCA_903853285.1 uncultured Acidimicrobium sp.
GCTCGCAATTTTCCGATCGCACCATATGCCACTTCGTCCACACTGGTGCTGCCGTTAACTGTCTGCGCCAGCGAATACTCCCACCAGTTTGGGCTGGCCACCTCGACACATTCGCTTGTTGCAGTAGCAATGATCGTCTCACCGATAAGCGGTTCAGTTTTGTCGAGTGAGACCGTACCAACTTCTGGTTTCGCTGCAGCTTGTGCGGCCTGCACGGCAAACGTGCCAACGTTGTCGGTCGCATCAAGGTTCCATGAACCTTCTGCAACAACAATTTCACCCACCCACGCTTTGTACGAAATCGTTCGCGAGTCACCTATGGCAGCAGCCATCACACTATTGCCGGCAACTTCTTGCCACTGGCCATCAACGAGTGGTCCAACCGACAGTCTCGTAACCGAATCACACACGCTCACATCGACTGTTGCCCCATTGTCAACAACGGTGAGAGTGCATTCGCTCACCGATGGGTCGCTCACTGGTGCAACATTCAATTCACAAATCGGTGTGTCGGTTGCAGTTTGTACTGCATCCTGCAGCGCCGTGTTGTCGGCAACACTCGTTTCTGTTGGCGCTACTGTCTCGCCAGGCGCGACAGTGTCTGCAACTTGCGCAATTGTTGTAGCGCTTGACGCAGCATCGAGCGCAGACTGTGCCGCCGCAACGACAGCATCCTTTTCTGTTTGCGATGCAAAGCATGTTGTTGTCGACTCATTGCGAGCTCGACCACTCGTACCTTGCTGACTGCTCCCGCCTCCACATGCTCCAAGTGCCATAAGCACAAGCAGCGCGAAAAATCGCTGTACCGAATGTGCTGTACTCCGACGTTGAAAAGGCATCTGGATTTAGTTATCGCCTTGTTTTCTCCGGAGCTGTAATGCGCCACCACCAATTAATGCAAGAACCAAAAATGCAATGAGCAGCATCGATATTGGACTCATGCCACCAGAAGTTGAAGATGAAGATGCGTTTCCGTTTTCGGTGCGTTTGAGCTGAATCACCACATCTTGCACCTTGGCCCCTTGCACGATCACTTTGAGGTTCTTGGTGTCACCAAGTCGAATCTTGGTCTTGCCCAGTTTGTTCAATTGAATGACTTGACCACTATCCAACTGCACAAATACGTCACCAGTGGTTACGCCTGCAAGTGCACGCAGTGCATCCAAATCGGTATCGCTAAACACCAACTCATTGGCGTTTGCATCAACCACCAACGTAGAGACTCCATTGTCTGCAGTAGTAATCGTCGTTACGTCTACTGCTACTTCTTGCGCTGGTGTATTGCCATTACCCACACTTGGTATACCAAACGCATTTGGCGATGCATCTTCAGACGTATCCATCTCCCAGTTAAATACAAAGTCACCAAAGTTGCTGTCGTAGCAACTCGTGATTGCGATCGCATATTCGGTGTCTTTGACAACGGAGATGTGTTGATACCAGTTGTTGTCATAAACAAATGCGACCGGCTGCATTGTGGATCGCACATACATCCTGGAAAAGGGTTCAGCCAATGCACTTCCCACCATCGTCGTAGTAAGAGCTCCGGTTTCTGGTGCCGTCCAAATCAGCCACGATGTCGCTTCACTTTCCCATTGGCAGTCGCTATGCACTGGCTCATCAATTTCGCGCGTCGCACCGAGCGTTGTGCCTGTAGCAGAACCCTTCACTCCCTCTATGCGCTGTGCGTCATTGATGTTGTCGTGTGCTGGTGCTGCAATAGCTTGTGGCTCAATGTCAGCCTCGGCATACACTTCGCTTCCGTCAGTGCAAATACCGGTGGCTCGCACATGATATTTACGCGACTGCGAAGGAGTAAACGGTTGGTCGAATGGTGATCTAGAAAACAACGTATTATCGCTCAGATAGACGCGCCAAAACCAGTCAGTAGCACCACACTCCGCGCTGTCTGATGTAAACCAAATATCATCACCAATCTTTGGGTTCTCCGGACTAAACGCAAGTCTCAACGGTTGAATTTCGCACGAGGTCCAACATTGTGTAAATGATCCTCGCTCGGTGCTGCCGTCGGAAAATCCAGCAAGATACGTCATGTCAATCCAGCCTGCAGGCGGGCCTTCAATATTGTTCGCAGGACCTTCGGTGAAATTCAGTGGAATCGGGCCAAGGCCGATCAGGCTAAATGAATTCAGAGAATCCGAACAATTATCCACTCCAACCCATTGTTGATCGACAATTTTTAGTTGTACACCTTCACAGGTACCCGACTCGCCGCCACCCGTGACCGTGAAGTTCATGGTCGCAACGTTGTCTTGCCATCCTTCATAGGAGGGGTCATCTGTTTCAGGTACATTAACGCCAAACGCCGCGAAAATCACATAGTCGCCAGCTTCTAATTCACACTCCGTTTCCATCATCGACGAACATGGCGGTGCGCCACCCACTGTTTCACCCCTCAGCACCGCATCCCATCCAGATTTTGGAACCACTGCCCAAATTATTGAACTGTCACACTCCCCCGATGGGTTCGAAGTCGAAACATGCACAATGTTTTGTGTGGTTGGTGATTCAACATCGGTCTCAATTGTCGGCACATCTCCAGGGCAACCGGGCTCAAAAGGGCCACTCGCCACAGTCGTGTCACTTGCAATTGTCGTGTCGCTCGCAATCGTCGTGTCCGAAGATTCGCCCGACTCACCAGGTACATCTGGCGTTACCGCACCTGGCACTGAAAACTCAACTACCGCCCCATCGTTGTCTCCAACGGTGTGCGTAACAGTGTCGAGCAACACAGTGTCACCCAGCATTGCTTTAACTGTGTACTGATTCGAAGATCCGTGTTCAAGAACATTGAATGGTCCAAATGTATTTGTCGAAACATTTGTAGTGAAATGTTGTCCATCCTCAAGGGTCACAGCAACTGTGATACTCACCGAACATGCAATGTCCACCGTGGCGGCATTCAATGTGGCAGTGCAAATTCCGGAGGCATTCTCGGAAGGTTCGCTTCCCGATGGCGACGAGGTATCCGATGATGGCACAGAGTCGGTTGATTCACAGAGAGACATTGCTTCTGCGTCTTGCATTGCGGTCTGCAGAAGTTGTTGCTCTTCTGTGAGTTCTGGTGCATCACCGCCGTTTGCGGCGTCAAATGCGGCACCTGCGGTACTTTCCGCATCAGAAAATGCAGTGTCCGCGGCATCCAGTGCCGACTGTGCAGCGTTCACAGCATCTGTTGCGGACCCCAATGCCGCTAACGCGGCCTCCCTCTCAGACGTCATGCTGGTGAGAGTCAACAATTCATCGGCCAGCGCCGACTTCAGAGCTTGGTTCTCTAAATCTGCATTGGAAGCAACCATTGCTGCTGCAACCCGCTGACCAGCAGCCTGGTAATTGGCGTTCACCGTATTAAAAGCACGTTCTTTGGCTATTTGTTCAGCGCGTTCGGCATCAAGAGTTGCTTCTTTGCTTACCCTGTCTGAGCCAGCTGCGACTACTGCCGCATCAGCGCTGATATACCCGTCTCGATCGGCTGATCCGGATGCGGCATTGTCAAACGCTGCTTGTGCTTCTGACACTGCGGCATCTTTCTCTGCCTGGTCGGCGTAACACAAAGCAACGTTGCGCTGACGACCAGAAGATGAACTTCCACCCCCGCATGCTGCAAAGAGAAGTACTGCCACTGCACCAAGTGCAGCAATACGGAAATGGAGTTTCATAACGTCCTTTTGTTTAAATAATTAGCTCTGTGTTACTGATTTTTTACGACGTGCGTTTACCACTGCTGCGGCACCAAGCAGCACAACGAGCAGCGCAAGTAGGTATGGCAACTTAGATGTCAATCCAGAGCTATTGCTGGACACACCGAGTGTCTGACCTGCCTCAACCGCCTGTTGCACAGCAGCTGGAACACTTGCAACTGGAGTTGACAAGTCAACTTTTTGTGTGCCGTCGGCCGACGTAGCTGTAACCGAAATCTTTGAGGCCC
>CAINTF010000264.1 GCA_903853285.1 uncultured Acidimicrobium sp.
ACTTGCCGCAGCATCTCATTGCGCAACATCCAATCGAGCCACGTGATGCTGCGCGGTTGCTCGTCGATGTTGATCTGAGCAAGCCCGATAACGAACCAGAGCATCGACATGTTTCGGAATTTGTCGAATTTGTGCGACCGGGCGATGTGTTGGTGGTCAATCACACACGGGTAATGCCTGCGCGAGTGTTGTTGCATCGAGCAAGCGGTGGCGTCGTTGAGGCCTTGCTGCTGGAAGAGAGAGATGCAGGTACGGCAACGTGGGAAACGTTGTTGCGACCGGGTGGCAAGTTGAAGGTTGGCGAAATTCTGTATTCATCTGATGATGCAGAGTTTTTGCAGGTGGGAGAGCGCACAGAGGCTGGCGACACGTTTCTGGTGCGTGTACTCGGTGACAACGTCATTGATCAGTTG
This sequence comes from uncultured Acidimicrobium sp., assembly GCA_903853285.1. Classification (GTDB taxonomy): domain Bacteria; phylum Actinomycetota; class Acidimicrobiia; order Acidimicrobiales; family Ilumatobacteraceae; genus UBA3006. Next base: position 414 of record CAINTF010000264.1, read on the forward strand.
GCAAAATATGGCAACATGCCCTTGCCGCCATACATCACTGAGGTGTTGCAAGATGCTGAGCGTTATCAAACTGTTTTCGCCCATGACCAAAAATCTTCGGCGGCACCAACTGCTGGTCTGCATTTCACACCCGAACTGTTACAACGAATTCGCGACGCTGGCGTGACTATCTGTGAGGTGGAGTTGGTCGTTGGTCTCGACACTTTCAAACCGATTTCGGTCGATAACCCACTCGAACATCTCATTCATACCGAGTCCTATCGAGTTCCGCAATCGACGATGACCGCATGTACTGAAGCACATGCAAGAGGTGCACGAGTGATCGCCATTGGCACAACCGCAACGCGGGCACTCGAAAGTGTGGCAAAGTTTGGAAAATTAGAAGGCCGAACGAATCTGTTTATTACTCCAGGCTTCGAGTGGAAAGTGGTTGACATGATGATGACCAATTTCCACATGCCGCGCACGACACTGCTGCTCATGATCCAGTCGTTTGTTGGCACTCGTTGGCGTGAACTTTACGATCAGGCAATAGCTCGTGAGTATCGGATGCTTTCTTTCGGCGATGCAATGCTTCTTGCCCGTCGCACCGATTAGCAACTTGCCAGCTGATGCGTGCCACTACCGTGTAGATAATGTTTCCTGTTCAGTTCACCACCGATGCTGTAGATGGCAGTGCACGTGCGGGAACTGCAGTAACCCATAGAGGTTCGTACACCACACCTTGTTTTATGCCGGTGGGTACTCGTGGTGCGATTAAATATTTAAGCGCAGCGGACTACGAAGACTTAGGTGCTCAAATCGTGCTTGGTAATACGTACCACCTGATGTTGCGACCTGGCGCAGAGACAGTGAGCGCAATGGGTGGTCTTGGAGCATTTGCTGGATGGAAAGGTCTGACACTGACCGATTCTGGCGGTTTTCAAGTGTTCTCTCTACACCCGGACGTGGATGATGATGGAGTTACGTTTAAGTCAACCTACGACGGTTCTCGTCATCGCTATACACCGGAGTCTGCGGTACACACGCAAGAGTTACTAGGCGCTGACATCCAGATGGTGCTCGATGTTTGTCCACCATTGCCATCTCCTGCGCATGTGGTGCGGCTTGCTCTAGAACGCACATCGTCGTGGGCGCAACGCGCGATTGCGACACACACACGCACAGATCAGTCGTTGTTCGGGATTGTGCAAGGTGGTATCGATGTCAATTTGCGAGCCGAGAGTGCGGCACGCACGGCTGAATTGAATTTTGACGGATACGGCATCGGAGGGTTGTCGGTAGGTGAATCACGCGAAGAAATGCTGCCTGCACTGGAATCCGCACTTGCACACTTGCCGCTGGATCGACCGCGCTACTTGATGGGCGTAGGGGATCCAGCTTCTCTTGTAGAAGCAGTCCACCTAGGCGTCGATCAGTTTGATTGCGTGTTGCAGACTCGACTTGGTCGCCATGGAACGGCACTCACAACGCAAGGTCGTGTCAACTTGAAGCGCTCAGAGTTCACATTGAGCAATGAACCAATCGACTCAACGTGTTCATGTCCGGTATGTACTCGCCATACTCGCGGCTACATCAGACATTTATTTCAGGTCGGGGAACCCACTGCATCTCGATTGGTTTCGATACACAACATTGCATGGACACTTGCGCTGATGGATCGCATGCGAAATGCGATTATTGCAGGGCGTTTTGAAGCACTGAGGCAAGAGATTTTGGCTGTTTGGGGCAATGGGGCTTAGCTCGGTTGAGCGATAGAGTTACGACTTATGTTCATCAGTCTTTTTGCCACAATTGGCGCCGCAACCACTACGACCAAATCGAGCGGCGGCATCTTGTCGATCCTCCCACTGGTCTTGATTTTCGGAGCGATGTACTTTCTGTTGCTTCGCCCTCAGCGCAAGCGCCAAAAAGAAACACGCAGTTTGCAGAGCGCCCTACAAGAGGGTGACGAAGTCATTTTGGCCTCTGGTATTTACGGTTTTATCTCTGCCATCGAAGATGGTTACGTCTGGCTGGACATTGCCGAGAAGGTGGAGATTCGAGTGGCACGCAGTGCCATCGCGACAAAGGTGTCAACACCAAGCTCGAGTGATCAAACACCATCCGACAAGAACGAAAAGAAGTAGGTCAGAACCGCGCGGTCAATTGCCGGTCTTTTATATATGGCACGTCGTCTTTATTTTTCTCTCCTCGGCATTGTGGTGTTAGTGACCTCGATGTTGGCAGGCAATTTGTTGGCAGGCAATAAGCCAGCACTAGGACTCGACTTGCAAGGTGGAGCATCGGTCACATTGCAACCAGAAGGCGAGTTCACCCCGAGTGCGCTTGCTCAAGCCGTCGAAATTATTAGTCAGCGAGTAAACGCGCTCGGAGTGTCAGAGCCAGAAATCACCCGCCAAGGCGACAACGTTGTGGTCAATTTGCCTGGTGTGAGTGATCAACAAAAAGCGCTCGACATTATTGGCCGACAGGGTGAGTTGTTGTTGCGACCAGTGCTGCAAGCGGGCACGCTCAACACCGACACTTCAACAACGATTCCAGGATCAGACTCGACGGTTGTTGATACGTCAGTTGTCGATACAACAATTGCTGCGACAGAAGGCGGCCCTGGCAGTGTGCGAAGTAGGGGCGCAGCTACCACTATTCCTGCAGGAACGGTTACTACCGTGCCAGCCCCAACCGACACGACTACACCTGCAGCAGCTGCAACGAATATTTCGGTATCGGAAGACACCACTGATCCAAATGTCAATGCGGTTTTGCTCGGACAGGGCGGAGAGGCATACCTCGTTGGCCCAGCTGGAGCTACTGGCAAAGTTTTCACAAATAATGCTCAGGCAGTAATCAACAATGGAAACTGGACTGTCACAGTTGAATTGCGAAAAGGTGCTGAAGGCGCTGACTTGTGGAACGCTCTGACGACTAAATGCTTTAATCGCGATGCAACATGCCCCACAGCGCGCATTGCTATTGCGTTGGACGGCAAAGTGATTTCGGCCCCGACAGTTCAAGAAGCAGTGTTTACGGGTGGCAATGTGCAGATCAGCGGAGATTTTTCGCAATCCGAAGCTCGTGACTTGGCAAAGATCCTCGAGTTTGGTGCAGTACCTGTCAAATTTAAAGTTGCAACAGTACAAACAGTCTCTCCGACTCTTGGCAAAGACTCGTTGCGCGCAGCAATTGTCTCTGGTCTCATCGGCGTGCTGTTAGTAATGGCGTTCTTCTTTGTTTATTACCGCATGCTGACCATCGTTGTGGTGAGTGGACTGATGGTGTCAATCGGACTGTTGTGGAGCATCATTTCGTTTATCTCGCGCTCTAATGGCCTCGCGCTCACTCTCTCTGGAGTAGCCGGCATCATCGTGTCTATTGGCGTTACTGTCGACTCATACGTGGTGTTCTTCGAACGCATTAAGGACGAGTTGCATGCTGGCAGGACGATGCGCAGTTCGGCCCAACGCAGTTTTACCCTTGCTTGGCGCACAATTTTGGCCGCTGACACGGTTTCATTCTTGGGAGCACTTGTGCTCTGGTGGCTGACTGTCGGGTCGGTGCGTGGTTTTGCATTCTTCCTTGGTCTCTCTACATTGTGTGACGTGATTGTTGCTTATTTCTTCACAAGGCCAGCGGTGTTGTTGCTTGCACGTAGCAAGTTCTTGGCCGGACGCAAAGTCCTAGGTGTTGCACTGCCAGACACGAGTGCACAATGAACGGAATGTTTGGCAGGCTCTATCGAGGTGAGACAACGTTCAACTTTGTTGGTCGCCGTTGGTGGGGATTCGGGATTTCGTTGGCGTTTGTCGTTGTGACATTCGTGTCACTATTTGCTCAAGGTCTCAATTTAGGAATCGACTTCAAGGGTGGTGTCGCTTGGGAAGTTCCGGCAACCACCATCACTGTTGACGATGTACGCGTAATTTTGGAAGCGAACAATATTCCAACTGCAGATGCAAAAATCCAGGTGTTGAACGGTGCCGATGGAAAACGGATTCGTGCTCAGGTTGGTGAAATTTCGACTGAAACTCGTACCGTTGTGCAGGCTGCATTGAGCACCAAGGCGGGTGTTGACTTGCAAGAAGTGAGCGTTGCTTCAGTGAGTTCATCGTGGGGCAGAAGCATCACTGAAAAAGCTGTGCGTGCCCTTCTAATTTTCTTCGTCATTGTTTCCATGTACATCGCATGGCGCTTTGAGTGGAAGATGGCAATTGCGGCAATTCTTGCAATGGTGCACGACGTCTTGATCTCGGTTGGCGTTTATGCAACGTTCGGGTTTTCGGTAACTCCTGCGACCGTGATTGCATTTTTGACCATTCTCGGCTTCTCCTTGTACGACACGATTGTGGTATTCGACAAGGTCCACGAAAACACCACGCGGTATTCGGCAGCAAAGGTTTCGTATGGCGACATTATTAACGTTTCAATGAACCAAGTGCTGATGCGATCAATCAATACATCGCTCGCAGCAGTGCTGCCGGTGCTTTCATTATTGGTGCTGGGCTCGTGGGTCATGGGTGCAATTGCATTGCAGGAGTTTGCATTGGCACTTTTGGTTGGCTTGCTGCTCGGTGCATATTCGTCGATCTATATTGCAACGCCACTCTTGGCTGTATTTAAGGGTCGCGAGACGAAGTACCGCTCTTTGCAAGGCACACTTCGACTTGGCGAGGAAATGGCTCGACTCGGTGCAACTTCTAAGAAGGTTGTGACTCGTTCAGTTGGCGAAGCCAGTGCAGTCAGCGCTACTCAAGCAGACATTGAGCGCGAAACAGTAATGGCAAGTTCAGCGTTGTCGCACCCGCCACGCCCGCGCAAAAATCGTCGCCGTTAATCCTTCCCTTACACTGGAAGGTATGGGTCAGGGACTAATGCCCCTAGCGGGCAACAAATGAGCGCTACGTCTCGCGTCTTGCCCTGGCGGCGTAATCAATCGGTGGTTGTCGAAGAATTAGTGCCGTTGTTGTCGGCCTACCGAAGCAGGCATCCAAAAGGCTCCGTAGACCAAATTACTGCGGCATACGAAATGGCTCGCGCTGCACATCAGCATCAGTCGCGGATGAGTGGAGAGGGGTATATCAGTCATCCCATCGCTGTCGCTCGCATCGTCGCCGAAATTGGTTTGGACGATGTCTCTCTTATTGCGGCTTTATTGCACGATGCAGTTGAAGACACGGAGATAACGCTGGCCGATGTTGAGTCGTCGTTCGGTGTAGAAGTCGCTGGGATCGTGGACGGTCTTACAAAGCTTGAACGACTGCAGTTTGACTCTCGAGAAGCACAGCAAGCAGCAACGATGCGCAAATTGCTTGTAGCGATGGCGAAAGATATGCGCGTCTTGATTATCAAGCTGGCCGATCGATTGCACAACATGCGAACCATTGCTTCGGCGCCTCTTGATAAACAGCGTCGGGTTGCACAAGAAACTCTTGATATCTACGCACCGCTCGCACACAGATTGGGTATGCAAGAAGTTAAACAGCAGCTCGAAGATCTCTCGTTCGCGGCTCTGTACCCCAAGCGCTATGCCGAACTTGATCACCTTGTTTCTACGCGTGCACCAGAGAGAGATATCTTTCTCGCAAAAGCTCTGGGTCAAGTTGGCGTCTGGCTCAAGGAAGTTCAGATTGATGCAGAGTTAACATCACGCGGCAAACACCTCTGGAGTTTGTACGAAAAAATGGTTCAGAAGGGTCGCGGATTCGACGAAATTTTCGACTTGATGGCCATTCGAATTGTTGTCGACTCGGTGAAGGACTGTTACGGGGTGCTTGGTTGCATTCACGGTCACTGGAAACCAGTGGTGGGCAGATTCAAAGATTACATCGCCATGCCGAAATTCAACTTGTATCAATCGCTACACACAACGGTGATCGGTCCAAGTGGCAAGGCAATTGAAGTGCAAATTCGATCTAGGGACATGCACCAACGCGCGGAGTGGGGAGTTGCTTCACACTGGTCGTACAAAGACGGAGTTCCGTCTACCGATGTTGACTGGCTGAATCGAATCATTGACTGGCAAGACGAAGTTTCGGATCCACGCCAGTTTCTTGAAAGTTTGAAAAGTGATCTTGATCAAGATGAGATCTTTGCATTCACTCCCAAAGGCCGCGTGATTGCATTGCCGGTGAAGGCAACACCTGTCGACTTTGCTTACGCAGTGCACACGGAGATCGGTCACTCATGCATGGGTGCACGAGTAAATGGCCGACTTGTTCCCCTCGATACTGTGCTGAACTCTGGCGACACTGTGGAAATTTTGACTTCAACTGCCGAGAGCGCAGAACCATCAGAGGAATGGATGAATTTTGTTGCGTCGCCAAAAGCGAAGAGCAAAATCAAACAGTGGGTGTCGCGAGAGCGCATTGATGATTTGGTCGAGAACGGTCATGACGATCTTGTTGAAGCGTTGCGCCGAGAAGGTGTTCCTGTGCAAAAGGTCCTCGACTCTGAGATATTCACTCAAGAAATTGAGTCAATGAATTACGTTGACGCCCCCGCTTTGTTTTTGGCGATAAGTGAAGGTCACGTGCAAGCGGATGCAATCGCAATGCGGATGGCTAAAGCAATGAGGAGCGGACCAGGCGGCGAGCAGCTGTCGGTGGGTACGCGCAACTTTGTACAAAATGAAAGCAGCGACCAGCAAGCTGGCGTGCATGTTGAGGGGATGGACGACGTAGTTGTGCGGCTCAGTAAATGCTGCACTCCAGTACCTGGCGATGAGATTTTGGGTTTCATCGGGCAAGGACAGAATCGCAGCAAAGGCGTCAATATTCATCGCGCGGACTGCCTGAGTGCAATTTCACTCGTTTCACAAAATTTAGAGCGAGTTGTGGACGCAGAGTGGACAGGGATTTTGCAAGGAGCAACATTTATTGCTGCCGTTGAAGTAGTCGCGCTCGATCGATCCCGTCTGCTTCGGGACGTTGCTAACGCTCTGTCCGATGAGCATGTCAACATAGTTTCCTGCACAACGCATACGGGCGCGGACCGCGTAGCCAAGATGCGTTTTGAGTTCGAGTTCGCTGACCCTGGTCATTTGCAATCGGTCTTGCACACAATCAAACGTATTGATTCTGTATATGACGCGTATCGTGTGATGTCAACGGAGCATCCAGCGTCTAACCTCATTGTGTGACGGTTTTTTCAACTAGCCCAGGAACCCGGGACATTTTGGCTCCCGATGCTGCACGCTGGCGTCAATTTCAAGAGGTTTTTGCTTCAGTAGTGCAGGATGCTGGCTACCAGTTGATCATTCCACCGATGTTTGAAGACCTTGGTGTCTTTTTGCGCCTGGGTGAAGCGACCGAAGTAGTCACCAAAGAAATGTATGACTTTGAAGATAAGGGTGGTCGTCGGGTTGCTTTGCGTCCAGAGCAGACTGCGAGTGTGTGCAGAGCTTTCGTCGAGCACAGACCAACTACTCCATGGAAAGTTTGGTATTCAGGTCCTAACTTTCGTTACGAGAAGCCGCAACAGGGCAGATATCGACAATTTGATCAGGTCGGCATTGAGGTGCTGGGTGTAGATGATCCACTTTTGGATGCCGAAGTGATTGCTCTCGCTGCAACATTCTTTAAGAGACTTGGATTGCAGGATGTTCAATTGGCTGTCAATTCACTTGGAGATGATGGCGATCGTGAAAAGTATTCGGCTGCACTTCACCAGTATTTTTCTGCCAACCTCTCGCAACTTTCCGAAGAGTCTCAGATCACCTTGCAGAAAAACCCACTTCGCGTGCTCGACTCAAAGCGGCGCGAGGATCAGGCATTAATCAGTGCCGCTCCGAAGATTCGCGATTTCTTGAGTGTGGATGCCGCCAACCATTTTGATTCGGTTTTGCGTGCTCTTGACGCTCTCGGTGTGAAGTATGCAATCGACGACCGGTTAGTGCGCGGTCTCGATTACTACCGCCGAACAACGTTTGAATTTGTCTCGACGGCGCTCAAAGCGGCACACACCGCAATCGGTGGAGGCGGACGCTATGACGGTTTAGTTGAGCAATTGGGTGGTCCTGCAACCCCAGGTATCGGCTTTGCGCTTGGTCTTGATCGAACACTTTTGGCGTGTGATGCCGAAAATGTTTTTGCTGCGCCTCGTACAAGCGTCTCCGTTTTTGTTGTTGACACAACCGGTGGTTTGCATGCTGCCGAGGTGTGCAATCTTTTACGTAACAACGCAATCAGTGCCGACCGAGCCTTTGATAACCGAAGCATGAAGGCACAAATGAAGGCAGCTGATAGAAGCGGAGCCACAATCGCTCTGATAATTGGCACCGATGAAGTAGCCGCAGGGCATATCATCGTTCGTCCGATGAATTCTGGTCAACAATACGCAATCGCACAAGATCAGCTCGTTGCAGCAATACGCAGCGAACTACAGAAATGAGAGTAAGTACATGTCCAGTTCTCTAACCCCTTCGATCAATGCCACGGCGTTGCGCACTCAGTTGTGTGGCAGCCTGCGGCCAGAACACATTGGTCAGACCGTTACTTTGTGCGGATGGATCGCACGTCGTCGTGAACACGGTGAACATTTGGCGTTTCTCGACGTTCGTGACTATTCCGGCGTGGTGCAATGCGTGGTCAGCGACGTCAAAGATGTCCGTAATGAGTGGGTAGTGCAGATCACCGGCAAAGTTCAGGCCCGACCTGATGGAACGGTCAATGCAAACCTTCCTACCGGCGGTGTCGAGCTGGTTGAATGTGAACTCACAGTCTTAAATGCTGCCGAGTCTCCACCATTTCCAATTGATGCTCGTGCAGACGATGTAGATGAAGGTGTTCGACTCAAGTTTCGCTATCTCGACATTCGTCGCGAGCGGATGCAGAAGAATTTGCGAATTCGCGCCAAGGTGAACTCTGCAATTCGTGGCGCCATGGAAGCTCAGAGCTTCGTTGAAGTCGAGACTCCATTTTTGATGCCTTCCACTCCAGAAGGTGCACGCGAGTTTTTAGTTCCATCTCGCAAAGAGCCAGGATCATTTTACGCATTGCCACAGTCGCCACAATTGTGGAAACAATTGCTCATGGTCGCCGGTATCGATCGCTATTACCAAATTGCTCGCTGTTTGCGTGACGAAGACTTGCGAGCAGACCGCCAGTACGAGTTCATGCAGCTGGACGCTGAGATGAGTTTTGTTACTAAGGATGATGTTCTGGCTGCGATTAGCCAAGCAGTTGTTGCAGCAGCCGAAGCTGCACTTGGTCAGACTCCACCACCGATTGAACAAATTACATGGCACGATGCAATGAACCGCTTTGGCAGCGACAAACCAGACTTGCGTTTTGGTATGGAACTCATTGAGCTCACGGCTGTTTTTGCCACAACTGAATTTAAAGCATTCGCAACGGCCAAGTCGATCAAAGGTTTGCGAGTTGACGCAGCGACATACCCTGAAGCAGCAGCATCCGGACGCAGCAAGTTGGATGCGTTCACCGATCGTGCAAAACAGATGGGTGCTAAAGGATTGGTTTGGATCAAGGTTGGCGATGACCTTGCCCTGGATTCACCAGTTGCCAAATTCCTGAGCGAAACCGAGCGTGCTGCACTGTTGCAGCAAATGCAAGCAAAGTCGGGCGACTTGCTGTTGCTCGTTGCAGACGAATGGTCGACGGCATGTGAAGTTCTTGGACACTTACGCAATGACATCGGCCGTCCACCGGTGCATGAGGGTCCTTACCGTTACGTCTGGGTGATCGACTTTCCACTATTTGTTGGCATCAGTCCAACAACCGGTAAGCCACAGCCAGGACACCATCCGTTCTGTCAACCACACCCAGAAGACATAGATCGCCTCGAATCAGACCCAATGAGCGTGCGCGCTCTTGCGTACGACTTGGTGCTCAATGGTTGGGAGCTTGGCTCTGGTTCAATCCGGATTCATGATCCTGAGATGCAGCGTCGTGTATTTAGGCAGCTCGGTATTTCGGACGAAGATGCCGATCGTCGATTCGGTTTCTTTTTGCAGCCGTTTAAATATGGTGCTCCACCACACGGTGGATTCGCTTTTGGCACTGATCGTCTCGTGGCGATTTTGGCTGGAGAAGAGAACATTCGTGAAGTGATTGCATTTCCGAAAACTCAGTCGGGGAGCGATCCAATGACCAACGCCCCTACTCCTGTGGATCCCGCACAGCTCAACGAGTTGGGTATTCGATTGTTGCCTCCGCCAGCAAAGAGTTAGCGAGCACGAGCGATTGACTCAAGCCGACGACCTTTTCTCTGCGGCGGTGGCTGACAGGCTTCGCTCACAAGCACCACTTGCTGCGCGACTGCGCCCACGCACGCTGGATGAAATAGTCGGTCAAGAACACTTAATTGCGCAAGGTGCTCCATTGCGAAAATTGATTGAGGCTGATCGGCTGTCGTCGGTAATTCTGTGGGGACCTCCGGGCACTGGCAAGACAACACTTGCCGAAGTTGTTGCGTCGAGCACCAATCGTGCATTCGAGAGACTGTCTGCAGTGACATCGGGTGTGAAAGATGTGCGCGAAGCGATTGAACGAGCAACAGACCGACTTGGTCAGCATGGGCGTTCAACGATTGTTTTTGTAGATGAGATTCATCGCTTTTCAACGTCGCAACAAGATGCACTACTTCCTTCGGTTGAAAGTGGCATCATCACGTTGATCGGCGCTACAACAGAGAATCCTTTTTTTGAAGTCAATGGACCATTGCGAAGTCGGAGCACAATGTTTCGACTCGAGACGCTGGGTGTCGCAGCGATTCGCAGCTTGTTGGAACGAGGATTGACAGCAGAGGGAATGACTGCCGATGAAGATGCGTTGACAATTCTTTCTCAACGCGCGGCAGGAGATGGACGACAAGGACTTACCGCTCTCGAAGTTGCATGTGCACTGGCGCGACCAAACAAAGTCACAACTGCTCATGTTGAGGCAGCACTTGGAGTCAGTGCGTTGAACTATGGCAGAGACGATCACTATGACGTTGTCTCGGCATTTATTAAAAGCATCAGGGGGAGCAATGTCGACGCCGGAATTTTTTGGCTTGCACGAATGCTCGAAGCGGGAGATGACCCACGATTCATAGCGCGTCGACTCATCATCTTGGCCTCCGAAGACATTGGTATGGCAGACCCGCAAGCGCTCGTAGTCGCAGTTGCTGCCGCCCAAGCGGTGGATCATGTTGGGCTACCCGAGGCACAGCTCAATCTTGCTCAAGCGGTTGTGTATCTTGCTCAGGCGCCTAAGAGCAATGGCTCAGCGGTCGCAATTTGGAATGCACGAAGTGATATCCGTCAAGGTGTGGATGTTGAGGTGCCCGCGCACCTCCGAGATGCGCATTATGCAGGTGCCCAAGTGTTGGGTCACGGCACTGAATATCGTTCTCCGCATGATGAGCAGATAGGTGAAAGGGCTAGTAGTGAAAAGGCAAGTAATAAAAAGGATTTGAAGCAAAAAGTGGAACAGGACTACCTTCCTGCGCAAACTGAAGGCGCTATTCGGCGCAGTGATCCGTATTACAAGCCGCCACACAGTTAGTCGAGCGAAGTTTGGATGTCAGCACACAACAAGGTGGTTTGAGATGATGAAGCGTCTTTTTTGGTTTTCAATGGGTGTACTCGCTGGCGTTTTCGGTTGGCGTTATGTCAAAGAAAAGGCGCGGGACGCGGCAAGCCAAATCACTCCCGCTCAGGTTGCAAGTGACTTGTACGATGGCGCTGTCAAACTGGCCAGTCAGGGTGTAGAGATCCTTCGTAACCTGCGCGCTAAGGACAGCAGTTTTGTGGATGATCAGAACGAATCGTCTCGCAGCAATATCAGGTAGGGCTGCACTGCGCGACAACTAGACTTGTCCCAAATGTCGGCAAACAAAAGTTCAATCACTTCGGCTCAGCAGCTCCGCGATGCCTTTACTGGATTCTTCGCGTCTAAAGGTCATTCGCCAGTCCAATCAGCAAGCCTGATTCCGCATGACCCAACGGTTCTTTTCACCGTTGCGGGCATGGTGCCGTTCAAACCGTATTTTGTTGGCGATGAAGCTGCTCCATATAAGCGCGCAGTCAGTGTGCAAAAGTGTGCACGTGCTGGCGGTAAGCACAATGACCTCGATGACGTTGGTCGTACCAAACGACATCTCGTGTTCTTCGAAATGATGGGCAACTTTAGTTTTGGCGATTATTTCAAGTCTGATGCGATTCCATGGTCATGGGAACTTGTAACCGAAGTTTTTGGTTTTGATGGCGACCAATTGTGGATCACCGTGCACGAGAGCGATGATGAAGCGGAGCAAATCTGGCACGACGTTGTTGGTGTGCCGATGAACCGTATTCAGCGGCTTGGCGATGCAGACAATTTTTGGCAGATGGGTGATACCGGTCCATGCGGTCCATGTTCGGAAATTCATATTGACCGTGGCGCAGCCTTCGGGCCTGACGGTGGGCCGCTTCACGACAAGAAGGGCGACCGCTTTCTCGAATTTTGGAACTTGGTGTTTATGCAGTTCAACCAAGCCAAAGATGGATCCCGCACACCATTGCCAAAACCATCTATCGATACAGGGGCTGGGTTGGAGCGAATTCTTGCATTGATGCAAGGCACCGATTCGGTGTGGGAGACAGACGTGTTGTTTCCGCTCGTGCAACAAGCGCAGTCGCTTACATCTGCCAAGTACCGTGCGGGCGATTACGACGACCGGGATAGTTTTAGTTTGCGCGTCTTGGCAGAACATGCAAGGTCGGCGACCATGCTCGTCAATGATGGTGTGTTCCCTTCAAATGAGGGTCGAGGTTATGTGCTGCGACGAATCATTCGGCGAGCAGTACGACATGCATATTTGTTGGGCACAGAAAAATTGGTCATGCCAAAATTGACTGAGACAGCGCTCGAGGTCATGCGCTCTGCTTACCCAGAACTTGATGCCAATAAAGACTTCATCTTGGGAGTGTTAACCAAGGAAGAAGAGAGCTTCCGCCAGACGCTCAAGACTGGCGTCACAATTCTTGAAGATGAATTATCGGGTGGTTCAAAGAAGCTCGGTGGTAGCACCGCTTTCTTGTTGCATGACACGTATGGATTCCCACTTGAATTGACTCAAGAGATTGCTAGTGAGCGCAATGTTGAAGTTGACGTAGAAGGTTTCGAAAAAGAAATGTCGGCGCAGCGCAAGCGCGCCAAGAGCGCACGTAAGGGCGCAGCTGTCGATGCTTCATCGGTTGAGAGTTATCGAGCCGTGATGGAACAGCACGGTACGACGAGATTTGTTGGATACGAAACGACAGAATCGACAAGCACGGTTTTATCTGTACTTCCGGTTGCGAATGATGCAGGTGAAAATGCTCAGACTGTCGAGATCTTCCTGGATATCACTGCTTTCTACGCCGAGAGTGGTGGCCAAGTTGGCGATACAGGGGTACTCACATCCTCTACTGGCGAAGCCCGTGTAGTCGATACAACCTTTGCTTTGCCGGGTTTGAGAAAACATACATGTGAGATGACTCGGGGAGTTATCGAACCAGGTCAGCAAGTTCAGGCATCCGTCGATGTCGATGTGCGCGATGCGACTCGACGAAACCACACTGCTACACACGTTTTGCATTGGGCGCTGCGACAGGTTTTGGGCGAGCATGTAAAGCAGGCTGGCTCATTGGTATCGGATGAACGGCTCCGCTTTGACTTCAGCCATTATGCAAGTGTCACGCAAGACGAGATAGAACAGATTGAACGACTCGCCAATGGTGAGGTCCTTCGCAATACTCAGACACGAAACTATGAGACATCCAAAGATGAAGCAACTGCAGCAGGAGCTATTGCGTTCTTCGGCGACAAATACGGCGACATGGTTCGTGTGTTGGAGGCGGGAAATTCGATTGAATTATGCGGTGGCACTCATGTTCGTGCAACGGGAGATATCGGCCTCATCAAGATTGTGGCAGAGTCTTCGATCGGATCGAACCTCCGACGCATCGAAGCGGTAACAGGCGAGAATGCACTCAATTTCGTTTTGGATGCGTCCCGCACGCTTCACTCTGCGGCGGACTTGTTGGGTGCAAGTTCCACAGAGATGATCGCAACTGTCAAACGTAAGTTGGTTGAAATCAAGGGTCTACAGGATGAGATCAAGCAGTTGCGTGGCGCCCAGGCCCGACAACTTGCGGGCGGACTTGCGACAAAGCATGTCAACGGTGTTGTGATCTCACGAGTCGACGGGATCACCCCAAATGATTTGCGTGAATTGGCACTTGCCATTCGTCAGGATGCGCAAGTAAAACTCGTTGTATTAGGTGGCGTCACAGACTCTGGCGGTGTTGCACTCGTTGCAACCGTTTCGAGCGGCGTTTCTCTTTCTGCTGGAGATCTCATCAAGGATGCAGCAAAAGCCGTTGGTGGTGGCGGAGGCGGCAAGGGCGATATCGCAACGGCGGGCGGAAAGAACCCGGAAGCTCTTGACGAAGCTCTTGAAATTGCAAGACGAGTGGCGACTGAAGCCATCGGCTCATAACATGCGTGCACTCGGGGTGGATCTCGGGACAAAGCGAATCGGTCTTGCAACAAGTGATGCAAGTGCAACAATTGCAACACCATTACAAGTGCTGAATCGAAGTGGCTCTCGGTTGCAAGATCACCAGGCGATTGCGGCGATAGTGAAGGAGTACGAAATCGATTGCGTTGTTGTGGGGATGCCCCTCAGTATGTCGGGCGATGTTGGTGCTGCTGCTCAATCTGCCACTGTTGAAGTTGCTCAAATGACTAACGTTGTTGGAGTGCCAGTGCTCACATATGACGAGCGATTGACAACGGTGAGTGCTCATCAAATTTTGCAGGGCAATAATGTAAATGCAAGAGACAGAAAGGCTGTGGTCGACAAAGTCGCTGCTGCCGTAATGTTGCAGTCTTGGTTGGATGCCCAGAAACAGAATTTCACCAATGGTTGATTACCCAATTGATCCGCTGATCAAGCCATCAAAAGAAGAAGTACTCGTTGCCGAGAATTGGCACGACGATCCCTGGGACATAGTTGTAGACAATCTTGAATCCGATACTGAGCCTCATGACTTTCGAGAGATTGCTCCGATGTTGCGTGTTGTATTGACTGCAGTGGTGTGTTTCTCACTGTTTTTAGGCGCGATTGGATTGTGGTATCTGCATAAAGTCAATCCATCTGGTGGATCAAATATTGGCGTTTCATTTACTGTCAATGACGGTGACAGTGTTTCGAGTGTGAGCTCGCGTCTCGAGTCTGAGGGCTTTATTACTAGTGCTGGAGTGTTTCGCTGGTATGTCGGCAGAAAAGGTGGCATTGAACTTACGCCTGGTTATTACTCGATTAAACCGCATGATCACATGGGCAACATTATGAAAGTGCTCTCTATTCCTCCCTCTGCAACTTTCATTAAGGTGACGTTCCCTGAAGGGTTCACTACTGCGCAAATGGCTAAGCGCTTAGCTGAAAAAACACTGCGACTCAATGCTGATTTGTTCAATCAAGCAGCACAAGATCCAGCCGTCGAATCTGTGTATCGCCCTGCAGCACAGACTTCACTGGAAGGATTGTTGTTTCCCGACACGTATCAGATTTCTGGTGATGAGAC
>CAINTF010000265.1 GCA_903853285.1 uncultured Acidimicrobium sp.
CCAATCATGTGGGGGGCAAGCCACGCCATGACTCGCAAATCTTTACGTACGAGTGCCGAAACAGTTGGTCTTTGTACTTTGACAACTACTTCTTCGCCGGTGATCAACGTGGCTAAGTGAACCTGAGCAATTGATGCAGCGGCAAGTGGGGTGGTCTCAAACTTACTAAAGACATCACCAATGCGAGCTCCAAGGTCCTCTTCGATGACTCGCTTCGCTTCTTCAAATGAAAATGGTGGAACTTGGTCGCGACAGAGTTTGAATTCGTTGACGAGTTCGACTGGGAACAACCCTTCACCACTCGAAATGATTTGACCAAGCTTGATGTAGGTAGAGCCAAGACGCTCGACAGCTTTGCGCATACGAAATGAAATGAATGCACGTGATGCTTCAGGAGTCTCAAACTTCTTGCGCTTCTTGTTAATAAACCAAGGCAAGAGAGCCTTACTGAGAACAAATACAACAGTGATCAGTCGAGCAATTGGTGGAATCTTTGTTGGTTTCGTGAGCACCGGCACTTCGCGCTGAGCGGCTGCACGCAAAGCAACAGCCGATTTTTGCCACTTGATGTTGTCGAGTTGCAGAATCCATGGCGAGTTTTGGTCAAACGCGCCCCAGTCAGTGTCGGGAGTAAAAGTCACCCGTCAATTCTGCCCGCGCGAAGCGCGTCTACAACTTGGTGTGCCAAATGTTGTTGGCAAACGATGAAGTCGGGGAGCCAGGTGTCACGCATGTTGTATATAAGAGGTGTTCCGTCGATGCGACTTGTAAATAACCCGGCGGCTTGAGCAACCACCATTGGTGCGGCTGAATCCCATTGATGCATGCCGCCCTCATGGACGTAAATATCGGTTTCTCCCAGCACCACTGCCATTGCTTTGGCGCCAGCCGAACCGAGACGCGCAACTTCACAGTCAAGAGCCTGGGCCACGATGATCGCGGCATCAGTCGCGCGATTTCGTGAGACGACTAGTCGGGGTTTGCCTTCGTGTCGAGGTGGTGTTGGCGGCGGTGTGCCTGTCGAGAGAACCATGCCGAAAGCGGGAAGTGCAACTGCGCCTGCGGTGAGCATGCCTTCATTAGATGGAGCACCACTTGAGTCTTTGCGCTCCCACAATGCAATGTGCACAGCCCAATCAGCACGATCGAATTCTGAATATTCCTGTGTGCCGTCGAGCGGGTCAATGATCCAAACGCGATCAGCGGTTAATCGATTGGAGTCGTCGGCGGCTTCTTCGGAAAGGATTGCATCATCAGGTCGGTGCTCGGCAAATGCTTCATCGAGAAATCGCTGTGCCGCGGCGTCACCGACATCCTTGGCCAACCATGTGGATGCGCCATCGTTGTAGAGACGCTCGCGCACTGCAAGCAGGCGCTTGCCGGTTTCTTCTGCTAAAAAATGTGCAAGCTCGTGATCGTCGAACTTCACGAAATACTGCGCCCAAGATCGATGGCTGCGCGAACTGCTTCACGTACTGCGTCTTCATTGGCGCCGGACGTAATGAGTGCTGAAACTCGTTTCTCGAGTTGTTCGGCTGCCACTTCGTCAAACGCATCGATGTGCTTGTTGGTTGAGATGGTGGATGCAGTGAGAAGTACGACTGCTGCGATAGAAGTAACAAGACCGATAGCGATGATGCCACCGTTGTTGTTGGAAACAATGCTGGTCACGATGATGCCAGCAATACCTGCTACGAAGATTGCAGCACACATGATGCGGATGCGCTTCAGAGCGGTATTCATACTGTTTGTATCGTATTGCGTTATCGCGAAAGTGGCTTGTACTTAATACGCCTTGGTTGATCGGCTGCGCCACCCAATTCCTTTTTACGCCATGCCTCGTAGTCGGTGAAGTTGCCTTCAAACCAACGCACTTGGCTGTCGCCTTCGAAGGCCAACACGTGTGTCGCAATACGGTCGAGGAACCAACGATCGTGAGAGATCACCACAACGCAACCAGGAAATGATTCGAGAGCGATCTCGAGGGCACGCAATGTGTCAACGTCGAGATCGTTTGTCGGTTCGTCGAGCAACAGCAAGTTGCCGGCTTTTTTGAGCATCTTTGCCAAGTGCACGCGATTGCGCTCACCACCCGACAAATCACCGACGCGCTTTTGTTGGTCGGAGCCCTTGAAGTTGAAACTTGCAACATATGCACGTCCGTGAATTTCGCGTCCACCAACTTTGAGCGTTTCTGCTCCGTCTGTGATTTCCTCATAGACAGAAGCATCTGGGTTGAGTGTGTCGCGACTTTGATCGACATAGCTCATCTGCACGGTGTCGCCAATAGTGATTGTGCCCGTGTCGGGCGCTTCTTGACCGCTCAACATATTGAACAGTGTTGTTTTACCTGCACCGTTCGGTCCGATGATTCCAACGATGCCAGCAGGTGGAAGCGAGAACGAAAGATTTTCAATCAACAGTCGATCGCCAAAACCTTTGCTGAGATCTTTGACTTCGATAACAGTTCCACCCAAGCGTGGACCAGCAGGAATTGCGATCTCGAGTTTGTCTGGACCGTTGTCGGCTGCTTGTGCTTCGGCGTGCAACTTGTCGTACGCCGCAAGTCGCGCTTTACCTTTTGACTGGCGAGCCTTTGGCGCCATGCGCACCCATTCGAGCTCGCGTTGCAATGTGCGCTTGCGTGCGTCGTTAGATTTTTCTTCTCGACCAAGACGCTCTTGTTTTTGCTCAAGCCAACTGGTGTAGTTGCCAGAGAATGGAATACCGCGCCCACGATCCAACTCCAAAATCCACTTGGCAACGTTGTCGAGGAAATAGCGGTCGTGGGTAATTGCTACGACAGTGCCTGGATAATCCTGCAAGAAACGCTCGAGCCAATCAACGCTCTCAGCATCCAAGTGGTTGGTTGGTTCGTCCAAGAGCAACAAGTCGGGTCGGCTGAGCAACAAGCGGCAAAGTGCGACGCGACGTCGTTCTCCACCAGAAAGTTTTGTGACATCAGCATCATTCGGTGGGCATCGCAATGCATCCATCGCGATTTCGACGTTGCGTTCGAGTGCCCACGCATCGGCTGCTTGAATTTTTGCTTCGAGGTCTGCTTGTAGTGCGCCAACTTTGTCAAAGTCGGCATCTGGCTCACCCCACATTGCAGTGACTTCTTCGTAGCGCGCGAGTAGGTCACGAATCGGCGCAACACCGTCCATCACATTGCCGAGCACATCTTTTGCTGGGTCAAGTTTCGGTTCTTGTTCAAGAATTCCAACGCTGAAGCCAGGAGTGAGTCGTGCTTCGCCGGTGTAGCCGTCATCGGTGCCGGCCATGATCCGCAACAGGCTCGATTTACCGCTGCCGTTAGATCCGATCACACCGATTTTTGCGCCAGGGTAGAAAGACAGCGAGATGTCCTCAAGGACAGTGCGATCTGGGGGATAGAACCGAGCCAGTTTGTAACAGGTATAAATAAATTCAGCAGCCATGACGCCTACAAACTAGTGGCAACACCGGACTGTGGGGCAGTGCTAGTTTGGAAACTGTTCGGGAGAGAGTTTTTTCCGTTTACAGACACACCTCAAAGGGGATTATTGAACATGGAACTTCTATCGCAGGACTACCTATATAGCTTCGGCTTCCGTTGGCTGCACATTCTCGTCGGCATTGCCTGGATTGGTTTGCTCTACTACTTCAACTTGGTGCAAGTACCAGGTTTGGCCGCTTATGGCGATGAAGGCAAAGCACGCAACATCACGATCGACAAGATTGCACGTCGCGCACTGTGGTGGTTTCGTTGGGCCGCAATTGCAACCCTTGCGACTGGCCTCTTGATCACTGGTCAGAAGGATTATTGGAACAACTTCATGAACGGTTCGGCATCGGGCAATGGGCACGACGTCGCAATTTCGGTCGGAATGGCACTCGGAATCTTGATGGCTGCCAATGTTTGGATGATCATTTGGAAGAACCAAAAAGTTGTGCTTGCAAACGTTGTCAACGTATTGGGTGGCGGCGAAGCGAATGCTGATGCCCCAACTGCAGGACGCAAAGCACTCTTGGCCTCACGTCAAAACATGATCTTCTCTGTGTCGATGTTGTTCTTCATGGTTGGATCCGCACACTTTTACAGCGGCGCATTTGGTGATGCAACGAGCAGCAATGCACGCATGTTTTTCACCATCGCAATTGTGATTATTGCTTTGCTTGAACTCAATGCAATTGGAATCTTTGGTGGCATCAAGGCCGGCAACAAGATGTTGTGGATGTACGAGAGCCACAAAAATGCACTCATCACTTCAGGAGTGTTGTGGTTGGTGTTGTGGATTCTTTCCGAGGTATTGCTCGGTAAGTAAACGTTTAGCTGTTTTCAGTACTTCAGAAAGCCGGTCTCACTTAACTGTGAGATCGGCTTTCATATTTTGATGACCAGGTACTGTGCACATCAGGACATAAGTTCCAGCTGCAAGTGTCACTGAACCGCTGTCAATCGCGCCCTTTTTGTTGACCTTGAGTTCAAAACCACTGACCTTCGTTCCGTCTTGCACGACAACGAGAGTGTGGCGAATGGTGTCGTCATTGACATATCCAATTTCGGTATCTCCAGCAGCGACTTCGTAGCTCGTTTTGTCGAACTTGAGGCCGGCAATAGCGCGCACCTCGAGATCAGTTGTGGCTGGCAAAGTTTCGGCCGGTGCGGATGACGTGCTCGAGCAAGCAGGAAGCGCCATACTCAGCGCGACAAGGGACGTGAGTGCAAATGAACTTTTGGCAAATCGGATCATCCGAACATAATAACGGTCAAGATGCAGGGTCTTGATCGGTCGAACCCAGCAGGGAGATGTACTGTGTCACACCGTGCCACAACGCGCCGCGCCATATCGCACAAGCGGTTCGGAGTACAATAAACGCGATGCTTGACCGCCCTCAACCCGAGGAATTTGGCGCCAACTCTTGGCTCGTCGAAGAGATGTATGAGCAGTATCGCAATGACCCAGCCTCGGTCGGCGCAACATGGCAAGAGTTTTTTAGCGATTTTCGCCCAGCCGGTTCTCCGCGTGTTGACAACACTGCCGAAATTTTACGCCCACTGTTATTGCCACCCGAAGATGTAGACGGTCGAATCGCTCAGCCTGTCAAACCAGTAGCGACGTCGCCAGGGGTTGAGCCACCTGCACCGCGCATCATTGCGCCTACCGAGATCTTGGCCGACCCAGCACCAGAACCTTTGCGCGGAGTTCCAGCAGCGATAGCAACCAATATGGAACGCAGCTTGGCAGTACCGACTGCAACAAGCTTTCGTAATGTTCCTGCCAAGTTGCTTGAGGTGAATCGCAAGGTCATCAACAACTATCGCGGGCGCACTGGTCAGGGCAAAGTCAGTTTCACGCATCTCATTGGTTACGCAGTTGTTCGTGCCATCGCCGATGCTGTGCCAAACATGAAAAATTCGTACATGTACTCCAACGTTGATTTATACTGCAGCTCATACATATAGATGGGTAATCACAGCTATTGGAGGATGCGGTCAAACCGATGATTCTCCCGCATGGACATTTTCTGTTGCCGGTGTTCCAAATCTGGTATTATCAAGTGCTATGTCATTTGGTCAGAGTAATTTAATAACTGGGACGCCTTATCAATTCAGCACCTCTGTATCTAATACA
>CAINTF010000266.1 GCA_903853285.1 uncultured Acidimicrobium sp.
GGGCATTGACGGCATACGGTGGCCAGATCATGTGTTGACCTTCCCATGTGTCGTCATAACGCATGGCCCATTCTTCTGGGGTGTCAAATGGTTCGTGTGGGTCAAACTCATCAACGAACAACATGAAGCGCTCACCATTGGCGCGATGATGTGGGGAATCCTCAAGCAACCACTTTGTAGCGGCCTGCATTGTGCGAGGACCTGGGTAGTCATCTTCTCCCTTGAACCATCCGCGTGATGTGTCGTAGTGCGTATGACCTCTGCCAAATGTTGGTGCGCCAATCCAGCTCGCATCGGGTCGTGTCTTCCACGCATCGCTTTCGTGGCCGCGCTCGTATGACCATGCAGTGAAATCAGTATGAAAGTTTTCGCCGCCAACTTCAAACAGGTGGGGATGATCGGTGATCAAGTTGGTGATGACACCTGCTCGCCGTAGCGCAACGGTGATTGCCTCTTCCCAGATTTCAATAGAACCCCACGGCTTCCACAAAAAATCCCATGCGCCAACCAAGATGTCGTGTCGAGCAGGGATGCAAGGCAATGATCCAGTGTGGTGATTGGTGAATTTGAGCGAACGCGCTGCAAGTCGATCAATGTTTGGAGTATCGAAAGATGTGCCGCCGTATGCACCGAGTTCATGGCGATTGAGGGAGTCGAGCAACAACACGATTACGTTTTTAGGAGTTTGCATGTTGTCGTCACTCATTGCAGTACCACAGGCGGTTGTGATCGCGTTTCGTGCACGCCAAGGTAGACGAGCGCTCCGACCACGAATACTGCACCAACGCCTTGCTGCACGCTGAACACTTCATTGAGGAACAAAATTCCTGCAGCAATGTTGAGTACGGGTTCTACCGTATTGACCACCGAAGTGGTATTTGGTCCGAGGATCTTGAGGCCAGCAAAAAGTGATGACGTACTGAGCACGGTAGAAAATGTTGCAAGTGCTCCAATCCACAACCATCCAGCCATGTGCTGCGGAAATAAGACTGGGGTAGAAGAAGGTGCGAGTAGCCAATACAGCCAAAACGCGGTTGCCGCGCCAGCCATGACAAACGTGACGCCTGTGTAAAGGTCAGTTTTCTTGAATGCGCGCGAACCGCTCAGTGTGTAAAACGTGTAGGTCAAAGACGACAAGAGAATCAAAATAACGCCCTTGGTCGTTGCATTACCTGGTTGGCCAACAGTGATGGCGACACCAATCATGGCTGAAATAAGAGAGAAGATTGTTTGACGTTTTGGTTTTGTCTTAAAGACGGCCCAACCAATGAGCACAACAAAAACTGGGTAGATGTACCAAATAACGATGGAAACACCACTGGACATATTTTCTATTGCGGTGAAATAAAAGAACGCCGCACCGGAATATCCAATCGCACCGAGCAGAAAAAGCTGGAACATCAAGCGGGGTTGCGGCCAAACTCGTTCACCGCTAGAAAATTGGCGAATGAGAAGCATCAGCAACGAGGCAACGGTGAACCTAACAATCAAGACACCAACCGTATTTGCGCCACTTTCGTATGAGCGTTTAGAAAACGTAGGCGCCATCGAGAAACCCAGGCTGGAGAGAAAAACCAATGCAAAGCCGAGTAAGCGCTGGTTCTTGATCATTGCTCAAATCTAGTTGCGATGGGATGTGCGATGAGATCTGCGACAGGTGGCGAGACTAAATTAGGAACGACAGAGGAGATCAAATGGCTCAGGAACTATGGCGTAAATCGGCTCTCGAACTAGCAGCCGATATTCGGACAAAAAAGGTATCAAGCCGTGAGGTCGTGGATGCTCACCTCGAGCGCATCGCCCAAGTCAACCCGCATGTCAATGCAGTTGTGCGCGTGCTCGCTGATGAAGCCCGTGCAGGTGCAGACGCTGCTGATGCTGCTCTTGCGGCAGGCAAGTCGCTAGGTGTATTCCACGGCGTGCCATTTACGATCAAAGAAAACATAGATGTAGTCGGATACCCGACGACGCAAGGTATCCCAGCACTTGCTGAGGCATTCCCCACACTCAATTCGCCTGCAGTAGACCGCATGCTTGGCGCTGGTGCAATCCCGATTGGTCGCACAAACCTTCCAGACCTGGGCTTACGAATTCACACCGATTCGACACTGTACGGGCGTACAAAAAACCCATGGAAGTCTGACCGTACGGCAGGCGGATCGAGTGGTGGTGAAGGCGCTGCACTCGCCAGTGGCATGTCGCCAATTGGTTTGGGCAACGACATTGGTGGTTCGCTGCGTAATCCTGCGCATTGCTGTGGCATCGCAGCAATCAAGCCTTCGAC
>CAINTF010000267.1 GCA_903853285.1 uncultured Acidimicrobium sp.
GTGGCAAGAATGTTGCAGCGATTGCATCGGTCTTGAAGTTGACCGAAGCAGAACTCAAGACTCAGGTGCAAAGTGGCAAGACGCTTGCGCAGATTGCGACCGCACAAGGTGTTGATGTGAAGTTGGTTATCGACACGATTGTTGCCGATGTCAAGACTCACATTGCTGACGAAGTGATGTCTGGTGAAATCACTCAGGCTGAAGCCGATACCAAGTTGGCTGGCTTGACAGCGAAAGTAACCGAAATGGTCAACACTGTGCGCCCAGCACGTGGCGAGGGCAATGGCCCACGCGGACATCACAATAAGAACGAAGAAGTTCCAAACGCTTAATCATCCCTTCTAATTCCTCCCCGAATTAGATCAACAATCGGCCGGTACTTGAGCAATCGCTTAAGTGCCGGCCGTTTTGTTTGTACGCAAATTTAGAGACCAAAACGAGCGCGCATATTTGAATCGTCTATGACGAGTACAAGATGCGAGCCTGTGGTGCGCGCGCGAGCAACTGCTCCAAGGATTACGCCAACACCAGTGTCATCGAGCGCAGTTACCTGGCGCATATCGACCGCAATGTCTGTTCCCGCGTGATCATCCACAAACTTGGTGAGCATGTCAGAGCAGGTGGGAACAGTAGCCAAGTCGATTTCTCCAGCAAAGACAAGCACAGGTTGTGTGCCATCACGAATGATTGATGACGACAGTTGCATGTGCATCACGCTACCCAACATCTTGTACGTGCATCGTGACAGTGGCCGACAGTATTAGTGGCGGTGTGAAGAATTTGAAGAGCCACAAACCAATAGTTCTTGGATATTTTGCTTCGACGGTAATTAAATCGCCTTCACGAATGATTCGTAGATGTATTGGTCGTAGTTGAACCTCGGATTCAACCGCTTGTTGCACTGCATCTGGCGAGTCGGGCGAAATTGATGCAGCACGCGCACCTGCACTCGCCGCATGCCACACCGCAAGCTGATCTCGAACCACCAAGCCGGCTGTGAGAATGATGAGTAATAACCCGATGATCAGTGGCATGACTAGTGCGAGTTCAACCGTTGCTTGACCTGAGTCGGGTTTGCTCGCACTTGAGTGCATGTCAGTGATTACGGCTGGACGGCGTCGGCACGACCCAAGATGTTTCCGATCACGCTGTCGAAGAGTTCGCCAATGCGTCCTGCGCCACCACCATCGGTAGCCCACGCCACTACTAAAAGGGCGATGATCGCGGCACCAAGTAGTACAAGCGCATATTCAGTTGTTGCCTGACCGGAGTCGTGCGCGTTGGTGTGCGCGGAGATCGCGGAGCGAAGCCGTTGCAGTATACGTGCGGAAGAGATGTAGAGATATTTCATAATCCTTCTTTCATGAGTGATTGAGATGAACAAGTGCTGTTGCAATCATCGGCACCACGCCGAGCATCACAAACGAGGGAAGGATGCAACACACGAGTGGGAACGTGAGTCGCACGGGAAGCCTGCGGATGTCGGCGTCGAGTTGGCGTCGCCGTTGCGCGCGCGATTCATGAGAAAGTCGATCGAGAACACTGGCAA
>CAINTF010000268.1 GCA_903853285.1 uncultured Acidimicrobium sp.
GAACAGACCGGCATCGTTTTGTCACGCGAATATTTGTATGAGCACATCTGGGGTTTCAATTTTGAAACAAACTCCAAATCGCTTGACGTATACATCGGCTATTTGCGTCGCAAACTTGAAGAAGGCGGCGAGTCACGCCTCTTGCATACGGCTCGTGGCGTTGGATACGTAGTCAAACCTTCATGAGCCTTCGCACGCGGCTTTTGCTCACCACGAGCGCGATTGTGCTCGTGATATGTGGTGCACTCTCAGTTGGAGTGTCCACCATCATTTCCCGCCAATTGATTCACGAAATCGATAACACTCTCGATGCGCGAATCGAAGCCATCGCAGCAACTCTGCGCGAGAATCAAGAGATTTCTCCAACAGGTCGACGCCAGCGCAATCCGCTCTCTGATGCGCTCATGCCAACACGTTTCGACACCGTGACACAAGTGATCGATCCTGCAGGAACTGTGATCATCGCACTAGGCGAAGTGGACCTGCCCATTACACAACGAGTACTCAATATTGCAAATAATCCCTCGGGCGGCAGCGCGCGTTTCACCACATCCATTGCTGGCGTCAAATACCGCATGCTCACTATTCCCCTTGTCAATGGTGGCGCTCTGCAACTCGCCAAAGACATCAGCGAGATTGAGCATGCCCAGCAACGCAGTCGCCAGAGCCTGATTAGCATCGGTTTTCTCGGCATATTGGTGGCAGCAATTGCGGGCTGGTGGGTTGCTCGGCGCACGGCAAAACCTATACAACAACTTGCCGATGCGGCAGAGCACATCGCGGCAACACAAGAACTCAACACCACACTCGATATTCATGGCGACCGTGAAATCGAGCAATTGGCCGACAGCTTCAACACCATGCTTGGTGCACTGCGCCTCAGTAGTGAACAACAAAAACAGTTGGTGCAAGACGCAAGCCACGAATTGCGAACTCCACTCACATCACTGCGTGCCAACACCGAGTTGCTCGAACGCGACACGCTTGATGCACCAACCCGCGATGCAATCTTGCGCGATATTCGTGCCGAAGTCGACGAACTCACGTCTCTCTCCAGCGAACTCTCAGCACTTGCGAGTGATCAACGGTTGATCGAAGAGCCAACTTCAGTCGATCTTGCTGAAGCAGCTGCTGAAGTTGCCAACCGCGCCAGCCGACGCACTGGGCGGACCGTCACCGTGGTTGCCAATGGACCACAAGAAGTCACTGTGCGCCTTGGCCAATTGGAGCGAGCATTGAGCAACCTGGTCGACAACGCGCTCAAGTTTTGTCCGGTTGCACTTCCTGTCGAAATCGTTGTAAATGGAAAGCGCATCGACGTTGTCGATCATGGTTCTGGCATCAGCGATGCCGACAAACCGCTTGTGTTTGATCGCTTCTATCGAGCAGCTGCAACACGAGCGCTACCTGGCTCTGGACTTGGTTTAGCAATTGTCAAACAGTTTGCAACTGATCACGATGCAACAGTGTCGGTATCAGACACGCCAGGCGGCGGCGCAACCGTCACAATTACGTTTGCTTAAATTTTAGGTTTTTTGCGCGCACCCTTACGATCGTAAGCACGTTCGTGCACTGCTTGTTGCTCTTCGAGTTCAAGTTCTTCGGCAACCAACATCTTCATGTTTGCAAGTCGCTCTAACGACACATCACCACGTTCTACCGCTGCTTGCACAGCACAACTCGGTTCGTCTTCGTGCTTGCAATCGCGAAATTTACACGACTCGGTCAACGTAAAAATATCGCTGAATGCCA
>CAINTF010000269.1 GCA_903853285.1 uncultured Acidimicrobium sp.
AAACATTGCGCCAGCAAATGTGTTGCGGCTCATGAGGTGAGAAAGGTTTGGCACGGCACCCGACCATACGTTTTCGTCTGGAGCCGCAATTACTGGAGTGCCATCGGCGCGAGTAAGTCCATTCACTTGGTGACAGCGTGTGCACTGATTGAGAAATACTGTTTCGCCTTCTTTGGCAAGTGTTCCCTCAGCAGGTGCTACATATGGCTTGAGTTGATTAGCCACCCACTTCGCAAAGTCTTCTTTACTTAAGGCAACTGCTTCCATGCGCATGTTTGCATGTGACAATCCACAAAATTCGGTGCACTGACCTGCATAAATACCAGGTTCATCGGCCTCAAGACGATTGATCGTAATTCGACCAGGCACTGCGTCTCGCTTACCGTTAAGCGCAGGAATCCAATATGAGTGAATGACGTCGCGACTTGTTTCGCGCAACATCACTTTGGTACCAACTGGAATCACAAGTTGGCCGGAGGTGATAATCGGCTGGGTAATGCCGTATTCGTTGTTGGCTGGGTAGTCATACTCCCACCACCACTGCTGACCGGTGACATTGATGATCATCTCCGTGTCACTTGTCTTGTTGAGATCAAAAACGGTTCGGAACGTGAATACACCAACAATTGCCAAGATCAAAGCAGGAATGATGGTCAACGTAATTTCGAGCGCAGGATTTCCGTGACTCTGTTTTGGAATCGGCTGACCTCTATCGCGAAACTTAATGACGCTATAAGTAACTGCAGTCGCAACAATCAATCCGACAATTCCAGCGACAGCGAACACCGGTTTTTGCAAACTGTCGATCTTTTGGGCGTTCGGTCCTTTTGGCTTCCAGGTGTCCTGTGGTGCATTTGTTGCACAACTTGCCAGAAATAGTGTGCCTGATGTTCCGAGGATGAATGGTTTCAATCTGCGCATCACCCGTCCAAGCCTATTGACCAGAGTCGTTCCATCGGAAGTGATCTTGATGTGGTTCACGGCACCACCACCTCAACACTTTGACCGGCAAGACCTGGGATTGACAGGGTGTACGGCTCGCCACTTACTGATGGTTTAGCGATACTAAAAGTCAACCACTGCTCGGCTCCCTGTGGGAGTAGTTGAGTGCAGGTAATCAAATCTTCTGAAACACCATCTGCAACTTTTGTTTTACCCAAGTAAGCAGCCAGTCTAAATTCGCCTGCGTCTTTGTTACGGAAGATGATATTGACCGGATTGGATCGTGCAACTGTAATCGAATCTTGTAATCCTTCAATCCCTTGTGCGTGTGCAGTGAGCTTGCCATCGATCAACTCGATTGTTGCATCTGCTCCACTCTTAGCCGAGATCGTCTCTGAAACACCCTTATCGAAATGTTCGGACTTCTCAGCACCACATTCTTTGTGCGCATAATGATCTTCCTGGCCAGCGACCACAAGCTCTTCGCGCATTCCAACACCCATTCCTGCGATACCTGCTCCAACAAGTCCGACTGCTGCAACCACAGCAATTGTCAGAACAATGCTCTTTTTCAGTTGTGGGCGAACACTGATGAGCAATCCAACCAACGAAATAGCGGAAGCCGCAAGAATAAACGTAAGCGCGCCGGCATCCTTATTAATCGCCAACATCACTCGCGAGAACGAAAAGATAATTACTGCAATACCGACAGCAGCCAAGATCGGATACTCGATTGGGTTCATTATTCGCTGACGAATTTGTGCGTTGTACGCAACATCTCCTGAGCTTCGCTCGCTCCAAGCTTGCACTGTCCACTCGACCAACGCAGCGAGCATTGCGACGATTCCAAAGATGAAGACAATCGGGGTGGTGATGGTGCCTACTAAGAGAAGCGAAAAACCCGCTGCGCCAACGAGTGGCCACATGCTTGGTGTTGGTGTGTCAAGAGTTGCGGCTGATGTTTGATCTTCTGCAGCGTGACCATCGCGAGTAAACAACGTGATACCAGTGAGCAGGCTTGTTGCGGCCAAAAGACCGATGAGGGCAACCGCACCGAGTGCGGATGGATGAACCAACAGCATGTACATCGCAAATGAAACAGCGCTAAGACCAGTGATCGCGATGAGGTATTTAGATCCGGGAGTAAACATTGCTCGTACCTACTTCTGCACGTACACGACGAACCACAGTGCAACAAACACTGCGGTGAGGAAATACCAATACAGCGCATGTGCGCTCATCACGCTTGAGTCACCGAGGCGGCCGGCAACTGCTCTAAACATTGTGATAATTGAAAAGGCAACGCCGGTTACGAGCAACGCGAGCATTGTGCCCGTGATGGCATAAAACATTGTTTGGTAGGCACCATCGGTGAGGCCCATGTTCATTTGCAAATACACAGCAACTTGAGCGTTAATTGCGGCAATACCGATCACCGACGTGATCGCGAGTGCCATGGTCGCATGCGTTGAATCGTTGCGGCGTGTTGAGTAGACGGCCCACTGCGCCATCACGCAGGCAATCACCATTGTGATTGCCATCGTGTTCGTAGCGACTTCAGGAATCTTGATGTCGGCTGGCAACCAATCGTGGATCATCTTGCCGCGAGCAGATTCACGCAACGAAGATGCATCACGAAACTTGAGCCACATCGCCAACATGCCGAACATCAGCATTGTTCCCGCTGCTGCAACTGCACTTGTCGCTACCAAAATTGAACTGCGTGGTGCTGGGCGTGCGCCACTTGGTAGCGCGTGTGATGTTGTTGTGCTCATTGATCGCTCCAAACATCTGCGCTCACAGTTTCACCGCTGCTCAAAGACTTCACCGACAAAGCAATTGCACTCAAGAGGCAAAGAGCCATCAGCACATGCCCCGCAGAGACGACAGTGTTGAATACGGTTTGTGGGCCTGAGTAATCGAAATCACTCACCACACCAGCAACTTGATCTTTTGCAAAGTAATACGGAGCCGCGGCCAAAACTGTTGCGAACATTCCAAGTGCGCCAATACCGATTACTGCAGTATCC
>CAINTF010000270.1 GCA_903853285.1 uncultured Acidimicrobium sp.
AGTCGACCAGTGACAACAACTCGTGCGCCCTTGGTCAATGAAGCGGCTGCATTTTCGCCAAGTTGGCCCCACGCAGTGACGTTGAAATACGAAGTCTGTTCCTGCCATTCGCCGTTGACCTGATAACGACGACCGACGGCGATACCAAACGAGGCAACTCCGCGACCAGTGGTGGTGAAACGAAGTTCTGGATCGCGGGTGAGATTACCTACGAGAGTGATGGTGTTATCTGACATTGTTGATGCTCCTTACGAAGTGGCTACTTGATCAAAGAGATCAATTAAGCAGACACTGCGGTGAGACCGCGGCGTGATGCTTCTTGATCTGGCAAACGGAGAAGTTTGTGGCGGAGGACATCGTCCGCAATGCGAAGGCTGCGCTCGAACTCGTCGAGTGCGCCACCTGGTGCCATGAGATTGAACACCGCGTAGTAGCCGTCGTTCTGTTTGTTGATTGGGTATGCAAGACGACGCTTGCCCCACCAATCAGGTGAACCGTGGACTGTGCCACCAACACCTTGGACTGCCTTGGTCACAGTGGAGATCCAACTGTGCGCAGCCGATTCTTCTAGGTTGCCGTTAACAATGAGCATTAATTCGTAAGCACGCATGAACGTGGTAACTCCCTTCGGTTCCAACCGGGGCTGGAGCCCCCGAGGGGGCAGGGTGGATATGTGGACTTGGGATCGTATCGGCACGGAGTGAGAGTGCCACACCCGTGTTGCAGAGATTGACCGAACTAGCGCCGAGACCTACGCCTTGTTGGTTCTGTGTCAGATTTTGGGGCTGTGGCCATTGGCAATGAGCGCAACAGATGGTGCCAGCGACACGACCGACAACACTCGACGACATAGGCCGTATATGTAATAGACGAGCTTTGGTGAGTTAAGCGATCAGTACTGCGTTGCTGTTCAGTTTCTTGAGCAAGCTGTCGAAACTCTTCGAGTTCGTTTGGCTTGGTGATACACCTGCCATGGCTTGGGAGTCGTGGACCAAATACATACGTCACCAAGGCAACATTGTCTTGCACGCAGATCGGGCACTTCACACCTGTTGCATCACCAAAGTTTTTTGCTGCACGCACCAAGTCTGGGTGCGCATCACACAGTTGCTCTCTACGAATACGACCGCGACGAAACTCATTAATCAGAGCGCGGCGTGTGAGACGGTGATCAATAACGCCGCCGACTGTTTCACCGTTGTCGTCAGTGAGAGTGAGTTGGCTGAGCCAACCCGTTGGGCGTCGTGAAGAATTCATTGCTGCGAACGCTAGTCAGTTTTTGTAGCCCACCACTGTTCGAGCCTGTGCCGAATTTCGGCGTCGCCCAATAATCCTTCTTCAAGTCGAATTTCCATCAAGAACTTCAAGGCATCACCCACCTGTCGACCAGCGCCAATGGAGAGCATCTCCATCACTTGCGCTCCGTCCAACTCTGGCCGAAGTGCTGCCAACTCTTCGTGCTTAGCCAACTCTGCGATGCGCGCCTCAAGTTCGTCCATTCGTTGCGACAGCATTAGTGCTTTTCTTTCGTTACGAGTTGTGCAGTCGCATCTCGTCAAGACATTGAGTTCGTTCAACAATGGCCCCGCATCACGAACGTAACGGCGTACTGCCGAATCAGTCCAACCCATTTGATATGTGTGAAAGCGCAGATGCAACGCAACCAATTCGGTAATTGCCTCAGTGTCATGCGTTGAATACTTCATTGCTTTGAGGCGCGCACGAGACATCCTTGCTCCAACTACCTCGTGGTGATGAAACGTGACACCTTTTCCGTCTTTGATGCCACGAGTTTTAGGTTTGCCGATGTCGTGGAATAATGCCGCAAGCCGTGTGATTCGAAAATCAAAACTCTCAGATGCGTCTGGTCGCACATTTTCGACCACTGCAAAAGTGTGTGTCAATACATCTTTGTGACGGTGAATCGGATCTTGTTCAAGTTTCATAGCCGGCAACTCCGGAAAGAAGTGTTCAGCCAAACCAGTGTCAACCAAAAACCAAAGTCCGCTTGTTGGGTGATCACAAATCATTAAGCGATCGAGTTCATTGCGCACACGTTCCGCTGAAACAATTTTGAGTCGGTCGTGCAATTTTTGCACCGCCGTCACCATTTCTGGCACGGGTTGAAGCTGCAATGTCGCGATAAAACGCGCTGCACGCATCATCCGCAGTGGGTCGTCGGTAAAACTGATTTCTGGCGAGAGTGGTGTTCGCAGTGTGCGACTCATCAAATCGGCAGCACCTCCATATGGATCGACAAGTTCTGGTACATCGCTTGTTACTTCGAGCGCCATCGCGTTGATGGTGAAATCTCGGCGCGACAAATCGGTTGCAATGTCATCCGAAAACTCCACATCTGGCTTGCGGGAATCTGGGGAGTATGCCTCCGCGCGGTGCGTGGTGATTTCATATGTGCGGCCATTCTTTTGCGCAGAAATAGTGCCGAACCGTTCGCCTGTTGTCCAAACAGCGTCGGCCCAACCGGTTAAGAAGCGTTTGGTTTCTTCGGGGCGAGCGTTCGTGGTGAAGTCAAAATCCACTTCGCCCATCTGCCGATCAAGCAAAAGATCTCGCACGGTTCCACCCACCACATAAAGCCGGCGATCGGCTTTGCGAAAAATATCTCCGAGGGGTGCGAGTTCGGCCAATACTGGAGCAAATCGCTGCGGAACCACGGTGATTAGGTTAGGCGTTACCGATTGGACTTGAGGGACTGGCATAAATTGAGACAAATATCGGTGAGACTGGTGGTCATGGATCGCCTACGACGCACCGGTGGAGCCTTGATCATTCTGCTTGGTGTGACTTTGTCGATGTTGGGTGTGTTCCCCCATCCAACGAATGCCTTGAGTCCTGCAATAACAAATTCGGTAGATGTGCGTTTAGTTGCACAAAATTTCAATGTTCTTGCCGGTACACAATTTCGCTTTACCGTGAGCGTTCCCGATGAAGCAATCCGAAATCAGATCGAGCAAGACCCTACGACGACACTTCGTATAACTGCGTTTGCGTCAGTAACCACCCGAGAGCAGGTGCGCTCGATTGTTGAGGGTGTCGAACCAGTTGGGCAACTTGCGGTTGCCGACTTGAGACTCATTCAATTGGCGAGAACGGAAACCAACAACTACACAGCATTTCTTTCGACAACCGCTCGCACAAACTCGTTGCGTCTCACCAAAGACGGTGTGTATCCGATACAAATTTCTTTTGTGCGTGACGGTCAACCGATTTCAAAGTTGAACACTTTCGTCAACTTCTTTAACTCATCCATCGAGACTTCGCGTCTTCCTGTCTCAATCGCGTCTACGGTAACCACACCACTAGCTCTTGCGCCTAACGGAACAATCGTGATCAGTGATGCGACACGAAAACAATTGTCCGATCTTGCCCAATCATTAGAGGGCGGTGCAGCGCCGTTATCTGTACAGGTTTCGCCCGAAATTCTGGATGGTCTTGCCCGGTCAACGCAACCCGTCGATGTTGATCTACTCACACGCCTGCAATCTGCGTTTACAAATCACGATTTGTTGCGCGCACCATTTGTTCCGCTTGATCCATCAAGCGCGAAGCGCACGGGTCGAACCAATGACTTCTCGCAATTGCGCGGCCTTGGCGATGAAATCATTGAGCTTCGCAACGGAGAGAAAAATCTTTCGCCAAATATTTGGTTTTCTAATGTTCTCGTTGATACGGATGGAGCAGAATTACTACACAGCTTCGACGTGCACACAGTTGTTCTCACACCTCAAGCAGCAGCGAAGATCGGAACATTGGACAACTACGCCAAGCCGTATCGCATCTCGAGCGATGTTGCAATGAGAACAACAGATCCGTTGTACGCAACTGCTCTTACGAGTAACTCAAAGAGCCCCGTGGTCACTGCTTATTCACTCGCTGCCGAACTTTTGACTCAGCGACAAGAAGTAGTTGATAGCGGTGGCGTCGTGTCTTCAAACTTTGTGATTCTCTCCACCACAACAGGCGCACCAATTGATGCAGCACTGCTTGCGCCGTTGGCGGTTGCAATCGACCGCGCCCCTCAACTTCGGCTGCGAGCTTTGAGTTCACTCCCACGCGCCAACAGTGATGCAACACTGGTCAAAGTTCCACGTTCGAATGGTGTTGATGTCTCGGTTGCGGGAAAAGCAAGTGATGCTCTCGCCGATGAGTACGCCTCTACTTCAATGATGTTGCCAACTGACGCACCTCAACATGCTGCTTGGACAACTTCCCGGCTGGTCATGCTTGATGACCGACTGAGCGGTGATGACTTTGCGCTGTATTTAAAAGGTTTCCGTAATCAACTTCGTTTGCTTCGAGCATCGGTGAAGGTTCCGCAGTCAT
>CAINTF010000271.1 GCA_903853285.1 uncultured Acidimicrobium sp.
AGATGGATCGCAACTTTGCCGGATGCTGGAGCCGATGCCGGGGAGTCCGCGTGACCAAGAAAGACGGTGGGGTTGAGGATGTCGCCGCAGTGAGGTTGGAAGTTGTATCCGAGTTTCAGCCAGCGGGCGATCAACCGGCCGCGATCGCAGCGCTAGCAAAAGGCATCAATCGCGGCGATCGATTTCAAACGTTGCTTGGCATCACGGGTTCAGGCAAATCGGCAACGATGGCGTGGACAATCGAAGCGGTGC
This sequence comes from uncultured Acidimicrobium sp., assembly GCA_903853285.1. Taxonomy (GTDB): domain Bacteria; phylum Actinomycetota; class Acidimicrobiia; order Acidimicrobiales; family Ilumatobacteraceae; genus UBA3006. The sequence continues at coordinate 253 of CAINTF010000271.1, forward strand.
AGAGACCAACGCTGATTTTGGCACCAAACAAAAGTCTTGCAGCGCAATTGGCGCAGGAGATGAAAGAGTTCTTTCCGAAGAACCGGGTTGAATATTTCGTCAGCTATTACGACTATTACCAACCGGAGGCATATATTCCTTCGAGCGACACGTTCATTGAAAAGGACTCTGCAATCAATGACGAGATCGATCGACTTCGTCACTCTGCAACTGCCGCACTGTTGACTCGTAGAGACACAATTGTTGTTGCATCTGTCAGTTGTATTTATGGCATGGGTGATCCGGATGAATATCGTGGCAACCTGCTCGAGTTGCATGTAGGCGTTGATTATGACCAACGCAGTATTTTGAAACGTCTTGTCGATTTGCAATATGACCGCAATGACTTAACACTGGGTCGTGGCAATTTTCGCGTGCGGGGAGACACCATCGAAGTTCATCCAGCCTATGACGAGACTGTTACTCGTTTTGAAATGTTTGGAGACACAGTCGAGCGCATAACAATTGTCGATCCTGTGACAGGTGAGACTTTGCAGGATCTCAATCAAACAATGGTTTTCCCTGCGACGCACTATGTCGCTGGCAACGAGCGCATGCAACGAGCAATGCTGCAGATCGAAGCAGAATTGCAGCCGCGTCTGAAGCAGTTTGAAACCGAAGGAAAGTTGTTGGAGGCGCAGCGCCTGAGACAACGCACTCAATATGACCTCGAGATGATGGCTGAAGTTGGGTACTGCAACGGTATTGAGAACTATTCAATGCACATTGATGGACGAGTGCACGGTCAGCCACCTTTCACATTGCTCGACTACTTTCCGGACGACTTCTTGATGGTGATGGATGAAAGTCACGTTTCGATTCCGCAATTGCATGGACAATACGCAGGTGATCAAAATAGAAAAGCGACATTGATTGAGCATGGTTTCCGTCTGCCATCCGCAGCCGACAACAGGCCGCTTCGGTTCGAAGAGACGATGGAGCGAATCAATCAATGCGTGTTTCTCTCAGCAACTCCTGCGCCTTTCGAATTGGGTCTCAGCAGTCAAGTAGTTGAGCAGATTGTGCGACCTACTGGATTGATCGACCCTGAAGTAATTGTGCGTCCAACTAAGGGACAGATTGACGACATCATTGAGATGGTGAATGGAAGGGTCGCAAATGGCGATCGCGTATTAATTACTACTTTGACAAAGAAAATGGCCGAGGATCTGAGTGAGTATTTGATTGAACAGGGCCTCAAAGTTCGTTACTTGCATTCAAACATTGACACCGTCCAGCGAATTGAGATTTTGCGAGCATTACGTTTGGGCGAATTTGACGTTCTCGTTGGTATTAATTTGTTGCGAGAAGGTCTCGACTTGCCCGAAGTTTCGCTCGTCGCAATTTTGGATGCCGATAAGGCCGGCTTTTTACGTAGCCAAACTTCGTTGATCCAGATGATTGGACGCGCAGCGCGAAACGTAAATGGGCAGGTAGTGATGTATGCCGACAATCGAACTGCCGCCATGGATAAGGCAATAGGCGAGACAAGTAGGCGGCGAGAGAAGCAGATCGCGTACAACCTCGAGCACGGGATTGATCCACAAACAATTCGTAAGGCAGTCGGGGATATTTTGTCAATTCTGCGTCCCAATGAAGCGAACAAGGTGCCCAAGCTCGGAGACCGCAAGAATATGGAGCGTGACAAGGTTCTCAACGAACTGAAATCTTTGCCTCAGCAAGAACTGGAAGCGCTCATTTTGACACTGGAAGAGGAAATGGCGCTGGCGGCCTCTGAAATGCGTTTTGAGTACGCTGCCCGTTTGCGTGATGAAGTAAAAGAATTGAAGCGCGAATTGCGCGACGCAAAGTAATTGACTTGTAGTCTGCTTTCTGATGTCTACATCTCAGAAGCCAACAATTACTAAGTCTGCGAGCAAAAAGTCGGCAAAGTCGGCAACAAAGCCGAAAGCTGGAGTGCTCAATGCCGGCCATATTTCTGTTCGCGGCGCGCGCGAACACAACCTCAAGACTGTGAGCGTTGATCTACCGCGCGATCAACTCGTTGTTTTCACGGGTTTGTCAGGCTCCGGAAAATCTAGTTTGGCATTCGACACGATTTACGCCGAAGGTCAGAGACGCTATGTCGAAAGTTTGAGTTCTTACGCCCGGCAGTTTCTTGGACAAATGGACAAACCAGATGTCGACATTATTGAAGGATTGTCGCCTGCAATATCAATTGATCAAAAGTCTGGATCACGAAACCCGCGTTCCACGGTGGGAACGATTACCGAAGTGTATGACTATTTGCGTTTGTTGTGGGCGCGAATTGGTGTGCAACATTGCGCGAATGACGGTACGAAATTGCAGCAACAAACTCCTCAGCAGATTGTTGACCGGATTCTTGACTTGCCTGAAGGAACTCGGTTCCAAGTACTTGCACCAGTAATTCGCGGGCGAAAGGGCGAGTACGAGTCACTCTTGACTGATCTTTCAACCCAGGGTTTCTCGCGTGCTCGCATTGACGGCGAAGTTGTTGAGATTGCTGAGTTTTTGAAATCTGATCAAAAACTTGGACGTTACGAGAACCACACGATCGAGATAGTGGTAGATCGACTTGTTCGAAAGGCTGGCATACAGCGGCGACTGACCGACAGTCTCGAAACAGCGTTGCGACTTGCCGATGGTGTTGCCGAAATCGAGTTGATGGGCACAAAGACGGCTAAGAATGCAGACGCTGACGAACCCGGTGAGGTCATTACTTTCAGCCAGCACCTTGGTTGCCCGAAATGTGGAGAAAGTTATGAAGAACTGGCGCCTCGTAATTTCTCCTTCAATTCTCCCTACGGAGCGTGCGAAACCTGTCTAGGTCTCGGCACGCGTTATGAAGTTGATCCCGATCTAGTTGTGCCAGATGCCGATTTGGCGATTAATCAAGGTGCGATCGCTCCTTGGCGTTCAGCGCACACCCAATATTTCACTCGCATGCTTGAAGCCGTTGCCGACGAATTTGGTATTGACATGAATCGCAAATGGTCGAAATTGACCGATAAGCAAAAGGCGATCGTCATGAACGGCGCCGGTGATGCGCTCATGGTGAAATACAAGAATCGTTACGGACGAGTACGTGAGTACTCAACGGCGTATGAAGGTGTTGTTCCCTGGATCAAGCGTCGACATGAATCTGCGGAAACCGATACGCAGCGCGAGCAGTTTGAAAGTTACATGCGAGAGGTGCCGTGCAAAGCATGCAAGGGTGCCAGGCTCAAGCCGCAATCGCTTGCGGTGTTGGTTAACGGCGAGCACATCAGCGCGGTCTGCGATATGTCAATTGCTAAATCTGCTGCGTTCCTATCCAAGCTCGTATTGGGTGAGCGTGACCGAATGATTGCGGAGCGTGTAACAAAGGAAATCAATGCACGATTGAGCTTCTTGCTGGATGTCGGTCTCGATTATTTAACTCTGTCTCGTGCGGCAGGCACGCTTGCCGGAGGTGAAGCGCAGCGAATCCGTTTGGCGAGTCAGATTGGTTCAGGTTTGGTGGGCACGTTGTATGTATTAGACGAACCGTCGATTGGTCTTCATCAACGCGATAATCACAAATTGATCGAAACTTTAATGCGATTGCGTGATCTTGGAAACACGGTAATTGTCGTGGAGCACGACGAAGACACGATCAACGCCAGTGACTGGTTGGTGGACATCGGGCCAGGTGCTGGAGAGCACGGTGGAGAAGTCGTCTATAGCGGACCTGTACCAGGCGTGCATTCGGTGAAGGCCTCAATCACGGGTCAGTACCTCAGTGGGAAGAGATCTATTGCAGTACCGCAAGATCGCCGCAGTACAGGAAAAGATTGGCTGACGATCAGGGGTGCACGTCAACACAACCTGAAGAATTTGAGTGTCAAGATTCCGCTTGGTTGTTTTGTCGCCGTAACGGGAGTGTCGGGCAGTGGCAAGAGCAGCTTGATCCGTGACATTTTGCTTCCTTCGCTGATGCAGAAGATCTATAAGTCGAAGGATGCACCTGGCAAGCACACGGCTGTAGACGGTGTGCAACACCTCGACAAGGTCATTGATATGGATCAATCTCCGATCGGCAGAACACCAAGATCAAACGCGGCGACCTATACGGGCGTTTTTGACGACATTCGTAAGCTGTTCAGCACAACTCCAGAAGCAAAAGTCCGCGGTTACATGCCTGGGCGTTTTAGCTTCAACGTTCCAGGTGGTCGTTGCGAAGCATGTTCTGGTGACGGAACTATCAAAATTGAAATGCATTTTTTGCCAGATGTGTACGTGCCGTGCGAAGTTTGTAAAGGCGCGAGATACAACCGTGACACACTCGACATTACGTTTAAGGGAAAGAACATTTCAGATGTGCTGAATATGCCGATTTCTGAAGCCGTTGAGTTTTTCGCAAAACAGCCACGAATCTCAAGACATATGGAGACTCTTGTGGATGTTGGTCTTGGATACGTGAGGCTTGGACAATCCGCTCCAACTCTTTCGGGCGGCGAAGCACAACGAGTCAAGTTGGCAGCAGAACTGGCAAAGCGAAGTACTGGTCACACTATTTATTTGTTGGATGAACCGACGACGGGTTTGCACTTCGAAGATGTACGCAGACTGCTTACTGTGCTGGCACGACTGGTTGATCAAGGCAATACCGTGCTAGTTATCGAGCACAATCTCGATGTGATCAAAACTGCGGACTGGCTGATTGATCTCGGTCCAGAGGGCGGTGATGGCGGTGGTCAATTGGTTGCTGAGGGAACGCCTGAAGCCGTTGCCAAAGTCAAAGGCAGTTACACCGGGAAGTATTTGGCGCCGCTACTGAAATCGACGAAGTAGCCGAGACACAAAAGTACTGAGTGATGAAACGGCCAGAGGGAATCATTCCGGTTACACCAGGCTCTTACCAATTTCGAGATGCACAGGGTCGCGTTATTTATGTAGGTAAAGCAATTAATTTGCGGTCACGGGTATCTAGCTATTTCGCTGATCCAAAAACATTGCATCCCCGTACCGCGAGCATGATGAGTTTTGCAGAGAAAGTTGAATGGATCGAAGTTCGAAATGAAGTCGATGCCTTACTCCTCGAATACGCTCTGATTAAGGAGCACAAGCCTCGTTTCAACATTCGTCTGCAAGACGATAAAAGTTTCCCGTTTTTGGCGATTAGCACCGATGAAGAATGGCCTCGAGCGATGATGTTCCGAGGTAAGCGACGAAAGGGTGTTCGTTATTTCGGACCCTATGTGCACCCAGGTGCGATCAGGGACACTTTGGAGTTGCTTCTTCGTACCTTTCCAGTTCGAACGTGTGCTGCATCGAAGTTTAAACAGCACGAACGACTAGGTCGACCTTGTTTGCTGTTTCATATAGAAAAATGTAGTGGTCCGTGTGTGGGCGAAGTATCAGCCACTGAGTACAAAGTGCATGTTGATGGCTTGATGAAATTTTTAAATGGCGATAATACGGAAATAGTTGCAGCCATGGAGCAACAAATGATTGCTGCTTCGAACGCCACTGATTTCGAACGCGCGGCAAAGATTAGGGATCGGTTGACAGCGATACACCAGGTGTTAGAAAAGCAGCAGATGGTTGGAGTTCAAGAAGACGACTTAGATGTAATAGGAATTGCACAGGACGAAATCACGGCAGCAGTTCAGATCTTTTTTGTTCGAAAGGGTCGTGTTATTGGGCGTAATGGTTTTATTCTGGACAAAGTTGAAGATGTAAGTTCGGAGTTGCTTGTCGATCGGATATTGGAAAACGTTTACGGAGATGAACCTGCGCTGGGTATTCCTAAACAAGTGCTAGTGCCGGTGTTGCCTGAAAGTCATGAAGCAGTAGAGAAGTGGCTGAGCGATGTTCGAACAACTCAAGTCAGCGTGAGAGTTCCCATGCGTGGCGACAAACGTGAGTTGCAGGAAACGGTGACGATGAATGCCACTAAAGAACTTGCAAGGCATCGTTTGAAAAGATCTGCTGATCAGCACAGTCGCACAATGGCGCTCAACGATCTTCAAAAACTTTTACTGCTTCCGCATTTCCCGTTGCGTATCGAGTGTTATGACATGGCTCATCTTCACGGCACCGACTATGTCGGTTCTATGGTTGTGCTTGAAGACGGTTTGCCAGCGAAAACCGAATACCGACGCTTCAAAATTAAAGATGTTCCTGGCAACGATGACTACGCAGCCATGCGCGAAGTTTTGATGCGCAGACTTAGCGCGTATAAGAAGGAACGCGATTTGCCGATAAGTGAACGTGGAAGCAAGCCCGGCAAATTCGCCTATGCACCACAGTTAATTTTGGTTGACGGCGGCAAAGGTCAATTAGGTGTGGCAATAGACGTCATCAAGGAGCTTGGGCTTGAGAACGAGATTCCGGTTGCATCTCTGGCTAAACGTTTAGAGGAAGTGTTCGTGCCTGGCTCGTCAATGCCAATAGATGTTCCTCGCGGTAGTGAAGCACTCTTTATGCTGCAAGTCATTCGGGATGAAGCTCACCGATTTGCGAATACGTTCCACCGACAATTGCGTGGCAAGAGAATGAAGGTGAGCGGACTTGATGGGATACCCGGTCTTGGTGCAGCGCGTAAAGAGAAACTGATGCAGGTGTTTGGCAGCATGAAGTCATTGCGGGAGGCGAGTGCTGATGAAATCCTTGCGCAATCTGGTTTACCGCAAGTTGTTTCGCAGGCCGTATTCAATGCGCTCCATCAATCTTGAACTGTGCATAAATCTTGAGCCTCTGAGAGATTCGCTAGCCTGACTATCAGTGGCTGACATCCTCTTGATCGCAGGTCTCTCTGGCGCTGGTCGTTCTCAGGCGGCGGATGACCTTGAAGACCTTGGCTGGTTTGTTGTCGACAACATGCCAATTGCCTTAATCGACAAAGTGGTTGAGCTGGCTGCCACGGGTGAGCAGTCGCAACTTGCTCTCGTGGTAGGGGCTGCAACTCATCAAACTGATGCTGTGGTTATCGTGCACCGTCTGCGCGAAGCGGGCCACCGGGTTCGCGTGTTGTTTTTGGATGCTTCAACTCCCGAACTTGTGCGTCGATACGGAGCGACAAAGAGGAAACATCCTCTCTCGAGCAGATTTTCGAGTGTTGAAGAAGCTATCCATGAAGAGCGATCGATCCTTGAAACAGTCAAAGGTGCTGCAGACCTGGTGATTGATACTTCGAGTCTCAATATTCACCAATTGAAATCTCAAATAGTCGAGTTGTTCGCACCGACTGGCGACAGAGATGTCATGCAGTTATCGCTTGTGTCTTTCGGATTTAAACACGGCATTCCGTTGGATGTGGACATGGTGTGGGATGTGCGATTTCTCCCGAATCCACATTGGGAGGAGCACTTG